>CAZLRQ010000275.1:0-3204 GCA_964562035.1 uncultured Rhodoferax sp.
TACCAGTTTCACCACCTGTTGCCCGAATTCAGCGCCGTGGACAACGTCGCCATGCCCTTGTGGATTCGGCGCATGGCCCCGGCCGATGCGGCGCAGGCGGCCACCCAAATCTTGACCCAGGTGGGCCTGCAAGACCGCCTGCACCACCGCCCGGCGGAGTTGTCGGGCGGCGAGCGCCAGCGCGTGGCCATTGCCCGTGCGCTGGTCACACAGCCCGCCTGCGTGCTGGCTGACGAGCCTACCGGCAACCTGGACCGCAACACGGCCAACGGGGTGTTTGAGTTGATGCTGGAGTTGGCGCGCACCCAAGGCACGTCGTTCATTGTGGTGACGCATGATGAGGCGCTGGCGGCGCGCTGCGGGCGGCAGTTGCGCTTGGTGCAGGGGCGCTTGTCTGAGGGGTGATCAGCCTCAAAACCCTCAATCCGTCCCCATATCTCCAGACTTTTTCGCCCCCCGCAACAAGCTCAAAGCCAGCAGCGCCGACGCCACCATCAAAAATAAGCTCACCGCGTTCAACACCGGGGTTGCCCCCTCGCGCATGCGGCCGTACATCATGACGGTGAGCGGCGCGTCTGACCCCACCAGCATCAGCGTGGTGTTGAAATTCTCAAACGACATCAAAAACGAAATGGCAGCGGCGCCAATCAGCGCTGGTTGCAAGTAAGGCAGGGTGATGGTGGCGAACACCGCCAGGCGCGAGGCGCCCAGGTTGTAGGCGGCGTCTTCCAGCGTCAGGTCAAAGCGCTTGAGCCGCGCGGTGATGGTCAGGGTGGCAATGGACACGATGTAAGAGAACTGGCCCAGCACCACCAGCGGCAGGCCGGGGCGCAAAAACTCCAGCTCCAGGCCATACAAATCATCGGCCAGGTTGGCAATGCGGCTGGCAAACGCCAAGATGGAGATGCCCAAAATCACCCCCGGAATGACCAGCGGTGCCAGCATGAGCAAGGACAGCGCCTGCTTGCCGCGAAACTGCGTGCGCTCAATCAAAAACGCGTTGGCTGTGCCCACCAGCACCGACAGCACCGTGACCCAACTGGCCACCACCACGCTGGTCCACAGGCTGCCCAGCAGCGCCGTGTCGGCCAACAGGCCCTGGCGCTTGGCGTTGGCACTGCCCACAAACCAGTCCAGCGTGAAGCCGTTCCACGGCGGCGCCGGGTAGGGCGCATCGTTAAAGGCAAACACCGCCACCACCAGCAGCGGCAAAAACAAAAAGGCGAAGAACAGCAGGCCATACACCACGGTGCTGGCGCGCAACCACAGCGGGCGGGGCAGGGATGCAATCATGTTTTTTGCATCACTTCACCAAATTTCTGACCACTCAGGCGCAGGCCCAGCCAGACAATACCGGTGCTCAAGCCGAGCAGCAAAAAGCCAAAGGCGGCGCCTTGTTCCCAATTGAAGCGCGTGATGAACTGGGTGTAGATTTGCTCGGTAAACCACTGCGAATTTTTGCCGCCCAAGAGCGTGGGCGTCAGGTAGTTGCCCAAGGTGAGCATGAACACCACAATGCAACCCGCCACCATGCCGGGCGCCGCGTGCGGAATGATGATGTGGCGCAGGATGGACCAGCCGTTGCCGCCCAGGTCGTAGGCGGCTTCAATCAGCGAGTCATCCAGACTCTCCAGTGCGCTGATGAGCGGAATCACCATGAACAGCATCGAGGTGTAAACCAGCCCCACCAAAATGGTGGCGTCGTGGTAAAGCAACTCCACCGGTTGGGGCGTCACGCCCAGCCACACCAGCAGGTCAGGCAGCACGCCTGACTCGCGCAGCAAAATCATCCAGCCCAGGGTGCGCACGGTTTCACTCACCCAAAACGGAATCAGGCACAGGATGAACAGCAAGGCCTTGGCGCGGCCGCGCACCAGTTTGGCAATGGTCCAGGCAATCGGGAACGCCATGCACAGCGTGATGGCTGTGGCCAGAATGGACATGAAGGCGGTGCGGGCAAAGGTCTGCCAGTACAGCGGTTCTTCATAAAAAGTGCGGTACTGCGCCAGGCTGACCTCGTACACCCGGGGTGCCACGCGTGCGCGCAGCGACAAGATGCCCAGCTCAATGTGCGGCAGCACGATCAAGCCAATTAGCCACAGCAGGGCTGGGGCCAGCAGCAGCAAGAGCAGCAACCGCGCCTGCAGCCCGGCGGCGCTAGGATCAGGTTTGGCTGGCAAAGCACACCGCCCGTTGCGGATCGAAACTGAAATACACCGTGTCGCCCACCGCCAGGTCGGACAGGTGGCCGGTCTGCGGCAGGGCAATGCGGAACTCGGTGTTGGAGACTTCCTCGTGCAGCAGCACCGCCGAGTTGGCGCCGTCAAACAGCAGACTGCCAATGCGGGCGCGGTAGGGGGGCTGGCCCGCGTCAACAAACGGCTGGGGGTTGCGCGCTAGGCTGGCCACCTCGGGTCGCACAAAGGCTTGTACCGTGTCGCCCACGCGCACCCCGCCCATGGCGCGCGCCGTCAGGGTGAGCCCAGCGTCGCTGGTCAGCGTCACGGTGTTGCCCGACACCTCGGCTGCCCGCCCTGTCACGCTATTGTTGGCGCCCACAAAGCCGGCCACAAAGGGCGTTTGGGGCTGGTAATAGAGTTCTTGCGGCGTGCCCACTTGCTCAAAGCGGCCGTGGTTCATCACTGCCACATGGTCGGACAGCACCAGGGCCTCCGACTGGTCATGCGTGATGTAGACAAACGTGGTGCCAAACGCCGCTTGCAGTTGCTTGAGCTCAATCTTCATGTGCTCGCGCAGCTTCAGGTCGAGCGCGCCCAGCGGCTCGTCCAGCAGCAGCAGGGTGGGCTCCAGCACCAGGCTGCGGGCAATGGCCACGCGCTGCTTTTGCCCGCCCGAGAGTTGGTCCACCCGCTTGGCTTGCGCGCCGGGCAGGCTGACGCGCTCCAGCATCTCGCCCACGCGGCGTTTGATCTCGTCTTTGGCCACGCCACGGCGTGCCAAACCGTAGCCCACGTTTTCGCCCACATTCATCATGGGAAACAGCGCCAGGTGCTGAAACACCATGTTGACCGGCCGCCGGTTGGGTGGCACCCCGTTCATGGGCTGGCCGCCAATGCGGATGTCACCCGTGTCCGGGCTCAAAAAGCCGGCAATCATGCGCAGCAGCGTGGTCTTGCCGCAGCCCGAGGGCCCGAGGATGGAGAAAAAACTGCCGCGCGCCACGCTGAACGACAAGTCATCTAC
>CAZLRQ010000276.1:0-3176 GCA_964562035.1 uncultured Rhodoferax sp.
GCGCTGGACACGGCGGCGGTTGAGGCCATGCTGCCGCGCATTCGCCAGCACGTGAGCGTGCCGGTGGGCGTGGGCTTTGGCATTCGGGACGCGGCCACGGCGCAGGCCATTGGCAAGGTGGCCGACGCGGTGGTGATTGGCAGCCGGATCATTCAATTGATCGACGGGCAGCCACGCGACCAGGTGGCGCCAGTCGCCCAAGCCTTCTTGCAAGGCATTCGGACCGCGCTGGACTCATAATCCAGCCCGCTTTCAACACACCAAGGATTGACCATGAGTTGGCTTGAAAAACTTCTTCCCCCCAAGATTCAGCACACCGACCCCGCTGACCGGCGCAGTGTGCCCGAGGGGCTGTGGATCAAATGCCCGAGTTGCGAGACCGTGCTTTACAAAACCGATCTGGAGCAAAACCAGAACGTGTGCCCCACGTGCAGCCACCACCACCGCATTGGGGCGCGGGCGCGGCTCAATGTGTTTCTGGACAACGAAGGCCGCTATGAAATTGGCCAAGAGGTGTTGCCCGTGGACGCCCTCAAGTTCAAGGACAGCCGCAAATACCCCGAGCGCCTGAAAGAGGCGCTGGAAAACACCGGTGAGACCGACGCGCTGGTGGTCATGGGCGGCGCGGTACACGGCGTGGGCGTGGTGGCGGCCTGCTTTGAGTTTGACTTCATGGGCGGCAGCATGGGCTCGGTGGTGGGCGAGCGCTTTGTGCGCGGCGTGCACGCCGCCATTGACCAGAAGGTGCCGTTTATTTGCTTCACCTCCACTGGTGGCGCGCGCATGCAGGAAGGGCTGTTGAGCCTGATGCAAATGGCCAAAACCAATGCCTCGCTGACCCGTCTGGCCAAGAAAGGCCTGCCTTACATCAGCGTGCTGACCGACCCAACCATGGGCGGCGTGAGTGCGGGCTTTGCGTTTTTGGGCGATGTGGTGATTGCCGAGCCCAAGGCGCTGATCGGTTTTGCCGGACCGCGCGTGATCGAATCCACCGTGCGGGTCAAGCTGCCCGAGGGCTTTCAACGGGCCGAGTTCTTGCAGACCAAAGGCGCGATTGACTTCATTTGCGACCGGCGCGAACTGCGCAAAACCGTGGCCAACACGCTGGCCATGCTGCAGCGCCAGCCCGCAGACGCGGTCATTTGAGGCAGCGTCTTCTGCCTCCAAATCATTCGTAGGATGATTTAGAACCAGAATCAGGTAGCCAGCAGGGCGAGCCCCTGCAGGTGACCCAACACAATCGACGCCACCTGCAGCAGCACCAGCAACACCAGCGGCGATAAGTCAATGCCGCCCACCAGCGGCATGAGACGGCGAATCGGGGTGAGCGGCGGCGCCACCAGGCGTTCAATCACATCCGCCATGGGCGAATGGGTCTGCACCCAGGACAACACCGCGTAAACAATGACGATGCCGGTCAAGCCCGAAATCGCCATGCGCACCAGGCCAAAGGCGGCCAGAATCGGCACGGCAAACAAGCCGTCACTCGCCCCGGTCATCAACCACAAGAGTAAAAACTGCAACAGTTGCAGCACAAAAGCGGCCACCAGGCTGGCCAAGTCCCACCGGCCCACTGCCGGCACCACGCGCCGCAGCGGCAGCACAATCCAGTCCGTCAGCGCAAAAATGAAGCGCCCCAGCGGGTTGCCCGAGCGCGCCGACATGGGAATGCGCTGGTACTGCATGTAAAGGCGCAGCAAACAGGCCCCCGCCAACACGCCAACGGCAACTTCAAGCAAGAGTGAAAAAATTTGGTACAGCATGGGCGTGGTCAGGACAAACAATGGGCGGGCCAACCAGGCCAGCCGCTGGCAGCAAGACATGGGCGGGGCTGGATTCGTTGGCTGAATCATAGCGACCGGGCCCGCCCCTTTAAAATCATGGGCTCTGGCGAAAAAGCCAGGCTCTTTTATCTGTCGCCTCCACTTTTTTACTGCGCCCTTCATGTCAGACCACACCACTGCCCCCGCCCCTGTTGACGAAAACCAGCTTATTTTGGAACGGCGTGAAAAGCTCAAGGCCATCCGCCAGCGGCAAGCTGAAGGCCAGGGCGTGGCGTTCCCCAACGACTTCAAACCCGCCGACCACGCCGCCGACCTGTTTGCCGCCCACGCGGGCCAGACGGCCGAGGGCCTGCTGACCCAAGGCTCGGTGGCCAAGGTCGCCGGGCGCATGATGCTCAAGCGCGTCATGGGCAAGGCCAGTTTTGCCACCCTGCAAGACAGCACCGGGCGCATTCAGGTCTACATCAAGGGCGAAGACATCGGCACCGAGCTGTACGACAGCTTCAAACACTGGGACCTGGGCGACATCGTGGCCGCCGAAGGCACCATGTTCAAGACCAAAACCGGCGAGTTGTCGATTCACGCCACGTCCATTCGCCTGCTGACCAAAAGCCTGCGCCCCATGCCCGACAAGTTTCACGGCATTCACGACCAGGAGGTCAAGTACCGCCAGCGCTATGTGGATTTGATGATGGACGAGGACGCCCGCAAGCGCTTCACTGCGCGCAGCAAAGCGGTCAGCGGCATCCGCGAGTTCATGGTGGCGCACCAGTTTCTGGAGGTGGAAACACCCATGCTGCACCCCATTCCGGGCGGCGCCAACGCCAAGCCCTTCACCACGCACCACAACGCGCTGGACCAGCAGATGTTCTTGCGCATTGCGCCCGAGCTGTACCTGAAACGCCTGATCGTGGGCGGCTTTGACCGCGTGTTCGAGATCAACCGCAGTTTCCGCAACGAAGGTATCTCGGTGCGTCACAACCCCGAATTCACCATGATGGAGTTCTACGCCGCGTACTGGGACTACCAGGACCTGATGACCTTCACCGAAGCGCTGATTCGCGACGCCGCCCAAAAAGCCGTGGGCACGCTGCAACTCACCTACGGCGGCAAGCCCGTGGACCTGGCCCAACCGTTTGAGCGCCTGACCATCCATGAAGCCATCTGCAAGTACACCGAAGCCGGTGAAGCGCTGGAAGGCAGCAGCGAACTCAAGGTCGACAACGCCACCTGGCTCATCGCGGCACTGCGCAAGCTCGGCCTGAGCGAGGGCAAAAACAAACTCTCTACCCGCTCGCTGGCCAGCCTGCAGGTCATGTACTTTGAAGAAACCGTGGAAGAAAAGCTGTGGCAGCCCACCTTCATTTGCGAGCATCCGGTCGAAATCTCGCC
>CAZLRQ010000277.1:0-3166 GCA_964562035.1 uncultured Rhodoferax sp.
GGTGGTGTCTACCGTCAAGTCAGAAAACAGCAGCTTGCCGGTTCTGCCATATTCAGTGCCGTCTTCCAGCACCACGCGCACGCTGGCGGCTTGGGCGCCAGCGCGTTTGAGTTGGCCCGCCTCCAGCGCACGGCGCAGTTTCATCACCTCTGCTGCCGACTGGGTGAAGTTGACGTAGAGCGGGTCAATTTGCTGAATCACCGCCAACTGCGTGGCTTCGCCTTGGCCCACCAGAGAGCCTTCAGTGACCAGCGAGCGACCAATACGCCCGGCAATCGGCGCGGTGATGGCAGCGTAGTTCAGGTTAATACGGGCCGTCTGCACAGCAGCCTTGCCGATGGCAACATCTGCCTCGGCCTGCTTTTGGGCGGCCTGGGCGCTCACGTATTCTTGCTGGCTGATGGCTTTGGCTTCCACCAGCGGCTTGTAGCGCTCGGCCTGTGCGCTGGCCTGCATCAGGTTGGCCTCGGCCTTGGTCAGGCTGGCTTGGGCGCTGGCAAATGAGGCTTGGTAGGGGCTGGCATCAATTTGAAACAGGGCTTGCCCGCTGCGCACTTCACTGCCTTCTGTAAATAAGCGTTTTTGCAAGATGCCGGCAGCTCGCGCACGCACTTGCGCCACGCGTGAGGCCTCCAGGCGGCCCGGCAGTTCAGTGACCAGGCCGACATCGCCCGGCGTGACCGTGACCACCCCCACTTCAGCGGGCGGCATACCGCCGGCCGGGCCTGCGGGCGCCGCGTCTTTTTGGCCGCAAGCGGCCAAAACGGCGGACAGGCCCAGCGCCAGTGCCAAAGTGCTGAGGTTCAGGTTTGAGCGATTGTGTGTTGTAGGGGAGGGCGCTGTCGCGCATGACAAAGTAGGCCGTGTGCAGGGCAAATGCATGGTGTGTTCCAGAAAAATAGTGCGGGCGTAGGCAGCCGACACCAGATGTAACAAGTTTTTTTCGAAGTATACATACAATCACGAATGTATTTAATATCCCCTCGGGTAACCTCCCCTTTCTAAAATCGCAATCCATGGCCCGTCGTACCAAAGAAGATGCTCTCGCTACCCGCCACCAGTTGCTGGAGGCGGCTGAGCGGGTATTTGCCGAAAAAGGCGTGTCCCGCGCCTCGTTGCAAGACATCGCGCAGGCGGCTGGCGCCAGCCGCGGCGCGATTTACTGGCACTTTAAAAACAAGGCCGATTTGTTCAACGCCATGATGGAACGCATCATCTTGCCGATGGAACAAGCCATGCAACAAATAGGCCACGATGCGGCGCAAGATCCTCTCAAGGAGCTGCAAGAGGCCATTCTGAGTCCCATGCGCAGCATCGTGTCTGACGAGCGGACGCGCCTGGTCTTTGAGGTGGCCACCTTGAAAATTGAGTACGTGGATGAGTTGCTGGCCATCAAGGCGCGCCATGTGCAGGCCTATGCCGATGGTCTGCGCGAAATTCACCGCAGCCTGATAGAAGCTGCATCGCGTCGCGGTATCCGTTTGCCCATGCCGCCGGCCATCGCCGCGCAAGGTTTGCAGGCCTTGATGGTCGGGTTGATTCACACCTGGTTGTTGGCCCCCCACGCCTTTGAACTGGTGCCGGTGGCTGAAAGTTCGGTCGTGGCCTATCTGGCCGGTTTGGGTCTGAAGCCTTGCAACGCTACCGCCTAAACTTGGTGCATGACGAAAAAATGGCGAGTGTTGGGGATTGAGTCCTCATGTGACGAAACGGGTGTAGCGCTGGTGGAGGTGCAGGGCACGGGGTTTCCAGTGCTGCTGGGCGACGCTTTGTACAGCCAGATCGAGATGCACCAGGCCTACGGTGGCGTGGTGCCTGAACTGGCCAGCCGCGACCATATTCGCCGTGTGTTGCCCTTGACTGAGCAGGTTCTGGCCGCGTCCGGCAAAAAACTGACCGATATTGACGTGGTGGCTTTTACCCGCGGGCCGGGCTTGGCCGGTGCCCTGTTGGTGGGCGCCGGTGTGGCTTGTGCGCTGGGTGCTGCCCTGGACAAGCCTGTGCTGGGCATGCACCACTTGGAGGGGCACTTGTTGTCGCCTTTTTTGAGCGCCGATCCGCCCGAATTTCCTTTTGTGGCGCTGTTGGTGTCTGGCGGTCACACGCAGTTGATGCGGGTGGATGGCGTGGGTCGCTATGAATTGCTGGGCGAGACGATTGACGACGCGGCGGGCGAGGCCTTCGACAAGTCTGCCAAGTTGCTGGGTCTGGGTTACCCGGGCGGGCCGGCCTTGTCGAAGCTGGCCGAGCAGGGCAGGGCGGATGCTTTTAAGCTGCCGCGTCCTCTGCTGAAAAGCGACAACCTTGATTTCTCGTTTGCAGGGTTGAAAACAGCGGTCATGGTGCAGGCCAAAAAGCTGGCACTGGCCCAAAATTGTGCGGTAACCGACTTGCCCGACAGCGTGCTGGCCGATCTGGCGGCTTCAACACAGGCGGCGATCGTTGAGGTCTTGGTCAAAAAGTCGCTGATTGCTTTGAAGCAGACGGGGCTTGATCGTCTGGTCGTGGCGGGTGGCGTGGGTGCCAACCGCAGCTTGCGCAGCCAGCTCAACGCTGAATGCGCCAGGCGCCGGGTGCGGGTGCACTACCCCGAGTTGCATTTGTGCACCGACAACGGCGCCATGATCGCCATGGCTGCTGCGTTGCGCTTGCAGTCAGGCCAGCAAGAAGCCAGCAAGGTTTACGCTTTTGACGTGAAACCGCGCTGGCCGCTGGATATGATCAAAATAGGGCTCTAGCCCTTACTGCATAAGCGTTAGTAGCTATAGTATTGATACTCGCCTAGTTGATGGTCAATTCGCTTGCTCGGCGCACTGGAACCTGCTTGCCCAGTTTGAGCGTCAGCACACCGTGTTCCAGTTTGGCCTCACTGCTGGCCACATCAATGTCTTGCGGTAACTCGTAAGCTTGCTTGTACTGGCGGGTGGCGCCCTCTTTGGTTTCAAGGCGAATCACGCTGCCCTCAATGCCAATGCTCAACTGATCCTTGCTCACGCCAGGCACATCAAAAGTCAGTGTGTAAGACGTGTCGTCTTGTTGCACCGTGGTGGGCTTGCTTCGGCTGGTCAATTGCGCTTGCGCCAGAAACCGCTCCAGCGACGGGTTGGTTTGCGAATAGATCTGGCGGCGAAAACTAGCGGGAGAGGTGGTCGTAAAAAACATGAAG
>CAZLRQ010000278.1:0-3150 GCA_964562035.1 uncultured Rhodoferax sp.
TGTTGACTTGCGGATGACCTGAAAATTTTCAAGCCATACCCCTGTTTTATTTAGGGGCGGATACCGTCACCAACGCCGGGCGCAAGGTGCGGTCGGCAATGGAGTAACCTTTTTGCAGCACCGTCACAACGGTGTTGGCTTCTTGCTCTGACGGCACCACACTGATGGCTTGGTGGTGGTGCGGGTCGAACTTGGTACCCGCCGGCGGGTTGATGGCGATGACCTTGTTGCGCTCCAGCGCGGCCACCAGTTGGCGCAGGGTGGCTTGTGCCCCTTCGCGAATCTGTTCGTTGGTGGCGTCCTTGATGACCAGGCCAGCCTCCAGGCTGTCTGCGACTGGCAGCAGGCTTTCGGCAAACGCCTCCACAGCAAACTTGCGGGCTTTGGAGATTTCGTCTTCAGCACGGCGGCGCGCGTTGTCAGCTTCGGCTTTGGCACGAAGGTACTGGTCTGCCAAGTCTGCGCTCTTGGTTTGCAACTCGGCCAGATCACTCTGTGCCTTGGCCAAGGCGTCAGCCTCGTTGACGGCCTGGGCCGCTACCATTTCCTCGGTGCTTTGGTAACCGCTTGGCATGGCATTGGATTGGGTTGGATTGGGGTCAGACATGCTTGTGAATCAAATAACAACTACTGGAACATGGATATGGGGCTGTCCACCCGCAATTCAATAGCGCACCCGCCGCGTTGGGCGGGTGGCTTGAACTGCCGGCAGCCGGTGGTCGGTGCCGACAGGAATTTTTGATGCCGGTTCAGCCCGCGATGGACAACAGCTCAACGTCAAATTTCAAGGTGGCATTGGGTGGAATCACACCACCCGCACCACGGGCGCCATAGCCCAAAGCGGCCGGGATGATCAGGGTGCGGGCGCCACCCACCTGCATGCCGGCCACGCCTTCGTCCCAACCACGAATGACCATGCCTGCGCCCAGTGAAAACACAAACGGATCGCCACGGTCTTTGCTGGAGTCAAATTTGGTGCCTTGAACGCCGTCGTTGTAGAGCCAGCCGGTGTAGTGGACGGTGACGCTCTTGCCTTTGGTCGCCGTGTCACCTGAGCCGAGAATGGTGTCCTGGTATTCGAGTCCGGAAGCGGTGGTGGTCATGTTGAGGTCCTTGAATGCTATTGAAAATGTAGCTGGGTGCACATGACAAGTTCGCCTTGCACCCAGAAAAGCCGGAAATTATGCCAGCACGCTGTCACCTGCCGGTGAACTCGCCCTGCCCGAAGTGCTTGTACTGAAAGCCCTAAAAAAACAAGACAGGTATCACCTGTCTTGCTCATCTTGCTCAGTCACCCGGTTGACCGGACGCGGCCATGTGCGCAATCCGGTCACTGACGCAAATGCGTTTTAAGCGTTCTTTTTGGCCTGGCTGGCGACCCATTTGGTCGAGAATGCCGACAAATCACCAATGCGTTTCAGCAAATCAGCACCCAATGCGGTCACGATGTAGCCGTCGCTGCCATGGCTGATCAGGCCGGCTTCGCGCATTTCCTTGATACGGGTGTTCAAGGTGTTGGGGGTGATGCCGCCAACGCTGTCCTGCAGCAGGCGAAAAGTCTGGGCATGGCCGTCTTTCAGAGCCCAAAGCACCCGAATCGCGTAGCGGGACTCCAGCAAGCTCAATAACTGACCGATGGGGCTGATTTCTTTTGGACTCATTAAAAGGCTCTCCTCAAAGCGTGGGTTGACGACCGGTGTGTGGTTACATGGGTGCGGCAGGGGCGACGGGCCGCAGCTTCCGGCGTTGGCTGAAACTATAGCGCAAAATGCTGATTGCTACAAGTTTCATAGCTGCAGAGGCCAGTAATTCGTGCAAATATGGCGCGGCATTCTTGTCGACCCATTGGCGACGGGTTATCGTTATGCCTGTTTCAAAGGGTCTTGACTTTTCTGGGAGAAATTTATGGTGTTCAGTTTTGAGCAGGTTCATAACTACTATGAACGGCTGGTTTTCGAGGATGTGGCCCGGCAGTCAGACGCCCACCCGGACTTCACCGCCGACATGCTGGCCGATGTGGCCTGCGTTGCGCTGAACCGCTTGCCTGCGCGCTACATCCGCCATGACGTTGACATGATGTTTTACCTGACGGAGCATGAGCGTCACGCGATTGAACAGTCCATGGCCGAGGCCTTGTCGTTTGGTTTTTCGTTTGTGGCCCAGCGCAACAGCAAAAAATAGGTTCAGGGAGCGGTAGCAATGCACCCGCGGCGCTTTACCGAGGGGCGAGAAAGCGCCCCTACGGCACTCATGTCGCTTGAAACAAGCTCAGCAACCGGTCCAGCCCACCGCTGTTGATGGCGACCATGGCTTGCTCGCGCACCTTCGGTTTGGCGTGGTAAGCCACTGACAGGCCCGCCTCGCCCATCATGGGCAGGTCGTTGGCGCCATCGCCCATGGCAATGGCCTGCTGGGGGCTGATGCCCAGTTGCCTGCAGGTCTGCAGCAGCATCTTGCGTTTTTCTTCGCCGTCGCAAATGTCGCCCCAAGGCTGGTCCACCATGCGGCCGGTCAGCAAGCCGTTCTCAACTTCAAGCACGTTGGAGCGGGTGTAGTCAATGCCCAGCCGGTCACGCACATGGTCGGTGAAGTACGTGAAGCCGCCAGACACCAGCAGCACTTTCATGCCCGCCTTTTTGCAGGCGGCCACGAGTTCGGCCGCACCGGGGTTGAGTTGCAGGCGCTCGTTCAAGACCTGCGCCATGTGGGCGACTGTCACGCCCTTGAGCAGGGTCACGCGCTGGCGCAGGCTCTCCTTGTAGTCGGCAATCTCGCCGCGCATGGCGGCCTCTGTGATGGCCGCCACTTCCGCCTTGCGGCCCGCGGCATCGGCAATTTCGTCCACACACTCGATGTTGATGAGGGTGGAGTCCATGTCGAAGGCGATGAGCTTGAAGTTGCTCAGGCTTAAAGGCGGCGTGAGGCCTTGGATGACGAGGCCGGGGGCGAATTCTGTAGTTTGCATTGGGCGAATCATTACTATGGAATAAATAGCTGCTCAGGCAGCATGGACGGGGGCTAGAGGTCGATTTGTCATATATTTCAGGCCGCAGGCACCACGGGTTGCCCCAGGCTGCGCAGCACATCGCGCACCATCTGCGCCCGGTCTTTGACCTCGGGCAGCTCGCGTTCAATGCGCAGTTTCTCGTT
>CAZLRQ010000279.1:0-2112 GCA_964562035.1 uncultured Rhodoferax sp.
CCGCCCGAGAGCTTGAGCCCGCGCTCGCCCACCATGGTGTCATAGCCCTTGGGCGTGGCGCTGATGAAGTTGTGGATGTGGGCCGACTTGGCAGCCTCCTCCACTTGCGCGCGCGTGGCGCCCGGCTGACCATAAGCAATGTTGTATTCCACCGTGTCGTTGAACAGCACCGTGTCTTGCGGCACGATGCCAATCGCCTGGCGCAGAGAAGCTTGCGTGACCTGCTTGATGTCCTGCCCGGCAATCAGAATCTGGCCTTGCTGCACGTCGTAAAACCGGAACAACAGGCGCGCCAGCGTGCTCTTGCCCGAGCCCGACGGGCCGACCACCGCCACGGTTTTGCCCGAGGGAATCTCAAAACTGATGTCATGCAGAATAGGCCGCGACGGGTCGTAGGCAAAGCTGACATGGCGAAAGCTCACGCTGGCGCCATCCACCTGGAGCGCCGGCGCCCCGGCGATGTCGGCAATCTCGCGCTCGCGCTCCATCAGGGTGAACATCTTGTCCAGGTCGGTCAGGCTTTGCTTGATCTCGCGGTACAGCACGCCCAAAAACCCCAGCGGAATGTAGAGCTGAATCATGAAGGCGTTGACCATCACCAAATCCCCCAGCGTCATGCGGCCATCGACCACGCCTTGCGTGGCACGCCACAGCATGGCGACCAGGCTGGTGGCGATGATGAGCTGCTGCCCGGTGTTGAGCAGGCTCAAGGTGCGCTGGCTTTTGAGCGCGGCCAGGCGGTAGCGCTCCAGGTTTTCGTCGTAGCGGCGGGCCTCAAACTCTTCGTTGTTGAAGTATTTGACGGTCTCAAAGTTCAGCAGCGAATCAATCGCGCGGCTGTGCGCCTTGGAGTCCAGCTCGTTCATTTCCTTGCGAAACTGCGTGCGCCACTCGGTCACCAGCACGGTGAAGGTGATGTAGACGGCCAGCGCGATGAGCGTGATCCAGGCAAACCACACATCAAACTTGACCGCCAGCAGCGTGAGCACCATGGCCACTTCAATCAGCGTGGGCACGATGCTGTAGAGCGAATAGCTGATGAGCGAATTGACCGCCCGCGTGCCGCGCTCGATGTCGCGCGTCATGCCGCCGGTCTGGCGCTCCAGGTGAAAGCGCAGGCTCAAGGCATGCAGATGGCGGAACACCTGCAGTGAGATGGTGCGTGAGGCGCCCTCGGTGGCCTTGGCAAAAATCAGCTCGCGCAACTCGGCAAACAGCGTGGTCGACAGGCGCAGCGCGCCGTAGGCCAGCAGCAAGGCGGCCGGCACCACCAGCAAGGCGTTGGCGTCGATGCCGGCTTTGGGGTTGAGCGTGTCGATCAGCTCCTTGAGCAGCAGCGGCACGCTGACGTTGGCCATCTTGGCGCCAATCATGAAGGCGAGTGCCGCCATGACGCGCCATTTGTAGGCCCACAAATAAGGGAACAGGCGGCGCAGGGTGGCCCAGTCGGACCGGGCGGCTGCGGGGGTGGACGCCGAAGCGCCGTGGGGGTGGGGGGCAGTTTCGCCAGAGCGGCGCATGGGTGACAATTCCTGAGACCAACAACCCTAGATTGTGCCCATGTCTGACCCCACCAGCCCGAACGCCGCCAGCAACCCCACCGCGCCCAACCGCGCCGCCAAGGTGCAACTGCCCACCGACCAGGAACTGGTGCTCAAGGTGATTCCCATGCCCGGAGACTGCAACGCCAACGGCGACATTTTTGGCGGCTGGGTCATGGCCCATGTGGACCTGGCCGGCGCCGTGGTGCCCGCGCGCTACGCCGGTGGGCGCATGGCCACGGTGGCGGTGAATGAGTTTGTGTTCAAGCACCCGGTGCGGGTGGGCGACATTTTGTCGTTTTTTGCCAAGCTGACCCGCATTGGCCGCACGTCCATCACGGTGAAGATTGAGGTGTTTGCCGAGCGCTTTGGCTCACAGGCCGAGTACACCAAGGTGACCGAGGCCTTGCTCACCTACGTGGCCATTGACGAGAACGGCCAACCGCGCGAAGTGCCGCACCGCCCGGCCTGAAATCACTACTACTTCAATAGCTACAAGCGCTTACTGGATAGGGCTAGAGGGCGATTTGGCTACTATTCAAAGGATACAGACTGTGGGGCCGACTGGCGC
>CAZLRQ010000279.1:2122-3147 GCA_964562035.1 uncultured Rhodoferax sp.
CACTACTATTTAAATAGCTACAGGCGCTTACTGAATAAGGGCCAGAGGGCGATTTGTCAACTATTTGAGGGGCACGACATTTGGCGCCTGCTGGCGCATCAAGACACGATGTAAGTCGCTGATCCCGTGGACAACAGCGTGCCGTCTGCCCCAAAAAACTCCATGCGCGTGGAGGCCACGCGGGAGCCCAAGCGCATCACCTCGGCGCGCAACGCAAAGTGCTCGCCAATGCCGGGGCGCAAATAATCCACCCGCAAATCAATGGTGCCCAGCTTGCCAAAACGCTGCAGGCGCTGCGCCGGCGTCTCGGCCATGTGGCGGGCGCCTATGGCAGCCATCACCGCCAGGCTACCAATGGCGTCCAGCCCCGCGCTGATGACGCCGCCGTGAATGCGGTTGTGGCTGTAGTGACCAATCAGGTCCGGCCGCATGGCCAGCGCGCCGCGCACCACACCGGGGGTGATGTCCGTGATTTTGAGCCCCAGCAACTGGTTGAAAACAATCATTTCCTCGTAGATCTTTTTCAGACCCGAGACAAATTCGTCTTCAAAAACAATCTCGGCGGGCGGCAGTTGGGTGTGTGTCATGCGCCAATTGTTGCAGACGCGACCGGGGCCAGCCCGGCGCGTGTGACGGGGTGAACGCCCGTCAGATTTTTGAAAAATCAGGCTTGCGCTTTTCCATGAAGGCGGTGAACGCCTCGCGCGCAGCGGGCTCGCGCAGCATGTGGCCAAAGCTGTTGGCCTCTTCGGTGATGCGCTCTGCAACGGCGTGGGCATTGCCTTTTTTCAGCAGTCGCTTGGTCTCGATGATGGAGCTCAAAGGCTTGGTGGCCAGCTTTTGCGCTTGGCGCTGGGCCAGCGCAGCCGCTTCCGTGGGGGGCACGATGCGGCTGACCAGCCCCATCTCCAGCGCGGCTTCGGCCATGAAAGGCTCACCCAGCAGCAGCGCTTCGGCCGCGCGGCCGTAGCCCATCAACTGCGGCGCCAGCAAACTTGACGCGGCCTCCGGGCACAGGCCCAGGT
>CAZLRQ010000280.1:0-3143 GCA_964562035.1 uncultured Rhodoferax sp.
TGTTGAAAGCGCCACCGCCACAGACCACCAGTTGTTTGCTTTCAAATCCATAGCTGTTGACGCTGGCTGCACAGGCGCAAGCAGTCAATTCAGTGAGGGTGGCCTGAATATCGACGGGCGTTACCGCACTGAAATTCTCAAGTTTCCAGGCCAGCCAACTCGCACTGAACAAATCACGACCCGTACTCTTGGGGGCAGGCTGGGCGAAGTAGGGTTCATCTAGCAGCGCTGACAGCAGGTGGGCATCCACCTGCCCGGCAGCAGCCCAAGCGCCGTCCGTGTCAAAGGCTTGACCCAGGTGTTGCTGGCACCAGGCATCCATCAGGGCGTTGCCCGGGCCACAGTCAAAGCCGAGCACGTCGTTTGTGAGCTGCGGTCCGATGACGGTGAGGTTGGAAATGCCACCGATATTGAGGGTGGAGACGGTTTGACCGAGTTGTCCAAATACCGCTTGGTGAAATGCCGGGACCAGCGGCGCGCCTTGTCCGCCAGCCGCAACGTCCCGACTGCGAAAGTCGGCCACCACCTCAATGCCCGTCAATTCTGCGAGCAAGGCCGGGTTGTTGAGTTGCAGTGTGTAGCCAGATCCATCAAAGGCCTGGGGCTGGTGGCGCACGGTTTGTCCGTGGGCACCGATCGCTTTAACCTCAGACGCCTGAACACTGGCTTTCTCCAGCAAGGTACTGACCACATGGGCATAAACGCGCACCAAGGCGTTGGCGGCCAAGGCGGCACGATGCAGTTCGTTAGATCCCGCGCTGTTGAGGGCCAGCAGCTCTTGCGTCAAGGCTTGCGACAGGGGCGCGTTGACGTGGGCCAAGACGCGCACCTGATTGGCAGAGAGATCAACCAGAACGCCGTCGACACCGTCCAGCGAGGTGCCCGACATCAGGCCCGCGAAGATTTCAGCCACGTCGCATCACTGACATGCCGTGTTACTGGGCGCTGCTCTGCTGCACGGATGCTGCAGCGGCCAGTGCTAGCTTGTTCTCGGCCGCGAGACGGGCAAAAGCGGCTTTGGCGTTGGCTGACAAAGGCACTGATTCATTTTCACGGGCAATGGTCATCGGGTCCTGGTAGGCGCCGTTGACGCGAAATTCAAAATGCAAATGGGGTCCTGTAGCCCACCCTGTGGCGCCGACCGCACCAATGTGTTGGCCTTGGCTGACGCTCTCACCCTTGCGCACATTGATGCGGCTCAAATGGGCGTACAGGGTGCTGTGGTTGTTACGGTGTTTCAGAATGACCACGTTGCCGTAACCATTTTGAACGCCTGCAAACTCAACTGTGCCGTCGCCGACGCTGCGAACCGCTGTGCCCGTGGGGGCGCCGTAGTCAACACCGTTGTGGGCGCGCAGGGTCCGCAAAATGGGGTGCATGCGCATTTTGAAGCCGCTGGTGACCCGAGAAAACTCCATGGGTGACGCCAGGTAGGCACGACGGCGGCTGTCGCCATCCAGCGAGTAATAGCCCCCTTTGGCCATGGCGCTGCCAGCCATGGGATCCTGGAACCACATAGCCTGGAAAACTTTGGCGTTGTTGACGAATTCAGCGCTCAGCACCCGGCCTGTGCGCAGGGGTTCGCCGTCGCCTTCTAGCGTCTCGTACACCACAGAGAAGCGGTCGCCTTTGCGCAAGGCGCGGTGAAAATCGATGTCGCCAGAGAAAATTTCCGCCAGTTGCATGGCGATTGAGTCGGGCAGGCGAGCTTCATCCGTGGCCGCGAATAGCGACGATTGAATGGTGCCACTGGCCAATTGGGTGGATGCGTTCAGCGGTGCTGTTTCGATGCGGGAGGCAAAACCTTGGGGCGTGGCTTCAATCACCAGGCGCTGAAAGGTGTCGCCTTCAGTGGCACTCCAGCGGGCGCTGAGCTTGAGGAGGCGGTTGTCATCGCTGGTTTCAGCTGTCACGTTACGACCGCTTCTGCCCAGGAGCACCTGGCGGGCGGTGGCGTCAGAGCGCACGAAAGCTGCGGCCGCTGCGTCGGCAACGCCCAAGCGCCTCAACAACGTATCGGCAGTGTCGGTTGCGCGTGTCGTGTCGGATCGAAAGAGGGTCAGGGGCTGAATGTCCAGAACGTCAGACGTCGCGTAGAGCGGTGCTGTTTGTACCAACTCAACCACTTGGCGTACCGGCAAGTCTGATGCATCAGGGGCCAGGTTGGCCACAGCAAAGGCGCCCCCGCCACCGCCCAGCATCAATGCTGCAATCAGGGCGGTGAGTCGCTTGGGGTGGTTCTTGACGGTCTGACGCGCAAAGGTCAAAAGTTCATGCTGAACAGAAGCAAGGCCGGTTTTCAAGGGAGGCATTCCAGTTGGGGTCCGGTTGATGGGCAACCGAACAGACTAAGAGGAGAACACAGCCCTGACAATAAAATCAGGCCTTGCGTAACGTCACAGTATAACGGCGCCCCATTTCACTGCATCAAGAAAAACCCTTATGAATCAAGCCTTAGCCCCCCAGTTTTCTGTAACCGACCGTGTTCGGGAAGCGCTGGCCGTGACCCTGCGGGGCTGTGAGGAGTTGATCCCACAGGAGGACTGGCTGAAAAAACTGGCCCGCGCGGAAGCCACGGGCATTCCGCTGCGCATCAAACTGGGTCTGGACCCGACGGCCCCCGATATCCATATCGGGCACACGGTGGTGCTCAACAAAATGCGCCAATTGCAGGACCTGGGTCACACCGTGATCTTTCTGATTGGCGACTTCACCACCTTGATTGGTGACCCTTCGGGCCGCAACACCACCCGCCCCCCGCTTACGCGGGAGCAGATTGAAGTGAACGCGCAAACCTACTACCGCCAGGCCTCGATGGTGCTGGACCCGTCCAAAACCGAGATTCGCTACAACAGCGAGTGGGGCGACACCCTGGGCTCGCGCGGCATCATTGAGCTGGCGGCCAAGTACACCGTGGCGCGCATGATGGAGCGCAATGATTTTCACGACCGATTCAAGTCCGGCACGTCGATCAGCGTGCATGAGTTCTTGTACCCGCTGATGCAGGGCTATGACTCGGTCGCTTTGAAAAGTGACTTGGAGTTGGGCGGGACCGATCAAAAATTCAACCTGCTCATGGGGCGCCACTTGCAGGCCGAGTACGGCCAGGAGCCGCAGTGCATCTTGACCATGCCGTTGTTGGA
>CAZLRQ010000281.1:0-3135 GCA_964562035.1 uncultured Rhodoferax sp.
ACCCCGACCTCGTGGTCGAGGACATGCTCAAGGGCTGGTTGCAGGCCCATGCCGACACCGTGTGTGCCGCCCCCGCCAACCCGCGCGTGGTGCAGCGTGTGCAGGCGCCCGAGCACGGCAAGGTGGGCGTGGTAACGGGTGGTGGCTCCGGCCATGAGCCAGCCTTTATCGGCTACGTGGGCGATGGCCTGGTGGACGCCGTGGCCGTGGGCGAGATTTTTTCTTCCCCCACCGCCAAGAGTTTCCATGACGCCATGCGCGCGGCCAACGGCGGCGCGGGCGTGGCCTGCCTGTACGGCAACTACGCCGGCGACAACATGAACGTGAAGATGGCCATGCAGATGGCCGAGCGCGACGGCATCACGGTCAAGACCGTGGTGGCCAACGACGACGTGGCCTCGGCCCCCAAGGGCGACGAGTCAAAACGTCGCGGCGTGGCCGGCGAGGTCTTCATGTGGAAGGTGGGCGCGGCCAAGGCCGCCCAGGGCGGCTCGCTGATTGAAGTGATTGCCGCTGCGCAAAAAGCCATCGCCAACACCCGCAGCATCGGCATTGGCCTGTCGGCCTGCGTGATTCCGGCGGTGGGCAAGGCCAACTTCACCATCGAGCATGGCACGATGGAAGTGGGCATTGGCCACCACGGCGAGCCCGGCATTGACGTGCGCCCCACGGCGAGTGCCGCCGAAATGGCAGACATGATGCTCAAAGTGGTGCTGCCCGACCTACCTTTTTTCGCGGGCGACCGCGTGGCCGTGCTGGTGTCCGGCCTGGGCGCCACCCCGCTGATGGAGCAGTACATCCTGTACGGTGAGCTGGCGCAGCGTCTGCAGGCCAAGGGCATCACCATCGCCTTCAAGCAGGTGGGCAACCTGTTTTCATCGCTGGAAATGATGGGCGTCACCCTCACGGTGATGAAGCTGGACGACGAGCTGCAAGCCTGTCTGGAGTACCCCTGCCGTTCGGTGGGCCTCACGGTGGCCGGGCATCTGGACACACACCGCACCTACAGCGGGCATCTGCAAGGTGTGGCCGCCACCGGTGCGCAAGCTGCTGTCAGCGTGGCCCCTGCCACTCATACTGCCCGTGCGGTGAACGGCCCCGCCGTGCCACTGGCCACCAGCGGTGAGCTGGTGCGCGACCTGATTGACACCATCGTGGCCAACCGCCAGTACCTCAGCGAGATTGACGGCCTGATTGGCGACGGCGACCACGGCATCAACATGGCCAAGGGCTTCACCGGCTGCGGCACGCGGCTGGACGCCCTGGGCGACACCGCACAGCAACTGCCCGCCGCGCTGGCGCAACTCTCGCAAGCGCTGATGGACGACATCGGCGGCTCCATGGGGCCCTTGTATGGCGAGTTTTTTCTGGGCTTTGTTGACACCCTGGCCCCCCACCCGCTACTCGATGCCGCCTTGTTTGGCGATGCCTTCAACGCTGCCGTGTTGAAGGTGCAGGGCATGGGCAATGCGCAAGTGGGCGACAAGACGCTGATGGACACCTTGGTGCCCGCGCTGGCCGCGTACCGCGAAGCGCAGCAGGCTGGTGCCACTTTTTTCGCGGCCTTGCAAGCGCTGTCCGTCGCTGCCGAACAGGGCCGCGACTCCACCAAAAACCTGCAGGCCCGCATTGGCCGTTCGGCCCGCCTGGGGCCGCGCTCCATTGGTGTGCTGGATGCGGGTGCCACCTCCTGCTGCCTGATTTTGCAGTCCATGGCGCGCTCGCTGCAGCGCCAGCTGGACGCATCCCTTCCTGTTTGACACGATCCGAAAGACTCCTATGAAACTTGCCATTGGCTGTGACGAGGCCGCTTACGACCTCAAGCAAATGCTCAAAAAACACATGACCGACGCGGGCCATGACGTGACCGATTTCGGCACCCATGACGCCCAGCCGGTGCTCTACCCGGACGTGGCCTTTGCCGTGGCCGAGCAGGTGGCCAACGGCACCTATGCCCGCGCCTTGCTGCTGTGCGGCACCGGCATTGGCATGGCCATCTCGGCCAACAAGGTCAAGGGCGTGCGCGCCGCGCAGTGCCACGACACCTATTCCGCCGAGCGCGCCAGCAAGAGCAACGACGCGCAAATCATCACCATCGGCGCCCGCGTGGTGGGGCCGGAGCTGGCCAAGTCCATCGTGGACGCCTGGTTGCGCAGCGACTTTGACGGCGGCCGCTCGCAGCCCAAGGTGGACTTGATCGAGGCTTACGAAGCGGGCCATTCCGTATGAGCAAACTCGCCGCATTGCAAGACTGCGCCTACCGTATTCGCCGCTATGCCCTGCGCATGGGCGAGGTGCAGGGCCAGGGCTACATCGGCCAGGCCCTGGGCTTGGCTGACGCGCTGGCGGTGGCCTACGGGCACGCCCTGAACTTTTGCCCAGAAGACCCCGAGTGGGAAGGGCGCGACCGCTTTTTGCTCTCGCACGGCCACTACGCTATTGCCCACTACGCCGCGCTCATTGAAGCCGGCATCTTGCCCCTTGAAGAACTGGAAACCTATGGCAGCGACGACAGCCGCCTGCCCATGTCCGGCATGGCCACTTACACGCCGGGCATGGAGATATCCGGCGGCTCGCTTGGCCAGGGCCTGATCATTGGCGTGGGCATGGCGCTGGGCTTGCGGCACAAGGGCAACCCCGCTTTTGTCTACAACTCCATGTCGGACGGCGAGCTGGATGAAGGCTCCACCTGGGAGGCTGCCATGTCTGCCGCCCACCACGGCCTGGGCAACCTGATCTGTATGGTGGACATCAACAACCAGCAGGCCGACGGCCCCTCCAGCCAGATTCTCAAATTCGAGCCCATTGCCGACAAATGGGCCGCCTTCGGCTGGCATGTGCAGCGCGTGAACGGCAACGACCTGCCCGCCGTGCTGGCCGCCTTCGATGCCGCCCGCCAGCACGACCAGGCGCAGCCCCGCGTCATTCTGCTCGACACCCTGATGGGCAAGGGCGTGCCCTTTTTGGAGCAGCGCGAGAAAAACCACTTTATCCGGGTCGATCCGCCTGAATGGCAGCAAGCCCTGGCGATTCTGGATGCCCAACACGCCGGAGCACAGGCATGAACACAGTGACCACACCCAAACCCCGCCTGACCACCTCGGCCATGATCGCCTCGATCGCCTCCGAGGGCCA
>CAZLRQ010000282.1:0-3114 GCA_964562035.1 uncultured Rhodoferax sp.
TCGGCTTCGACTTCGTACTGGTTGAAATCGGTGTCCATGCAGACGTACATGGGTTCGGCAAAGTAGGAGTAGGTGCAGTCTTTCTTGTCCAGCACAATTTGGTCCAGCTTGTCGTCGGCCTTGAACACCACTTCGGTGCCAAAGTTGGCGATCAGGCTTTTCAGCTTCATGCGCACGGTGGCAGAGTTGCGGCCGCCGCGGCTGTATTCGGTTTTGAGCACGACCATGGGGTCCTTGCCGTGCATGATGACGTTTCCAGCGCGGATTTCTTGAGCGATTTTCATAATAGTGGTGTGAAGGTAGGCCGCGTGTCCTGCGGCGAGGGCGGCATGACGGGAGTGGCTCCTGTCGAATTCCGCAAAGCCTTGGATTTTAATGGTTTTTCGAGGCGAAGCTGAGGAGCTGGCTCACCAGGTCGTCAGATTGCAGTAGCTCGGCACGTGCGGCGGTGACCGCCGCTTGCCACTCGGGCAAGTCCAGGCGTGGCAAATTAACCTCGGTCACGCCGTTCCACCCCTCCTGAAAGCGTTTGAGCGAAGGTGGTGCCTTCAGCCAGTCCAAAAACGCTGCCAGCTTGGCGTGGTGGGCGTCGTCATGCTGCGGGTAGATGTGCCAGACAAAAGGCTTGTTGGCCCACAAGGCCCGCACCAGCGAGTCTTCGCCCCGCACAAAATTCAGGTCACAAGCCCACAGCAGGTGATCAAAGTCGATTTGAGTAATAGGCTCAATGAATGAAAATGATAGCTGCGCAAGCTTATTCCATAAGGGCTGGTGGCCGATTTGGCTCTTAATGATGGCCTGAACCGACGTAGTTGCCCGTCCGGCGGTGACTACGAGACGAGTCGGTTGGTCGTCGTCAGCCAACTGGTTCAGCAACTGGCCCAAGGCGGGCGGCTCGTAACAAAACAGCGACACCAGGCGTTCACCCCGCCATTCGATGCCTCGCTGGTTCAGCCAGGCGCTGCGGCCAAACCGGGCTTGGCGCTCCAACAGGTCGGGTTCGCGCAGCAGCCCGCCGGTGGCGGCGGTGAAGCCTGGGTAAAAGAAATGCTTGGTCAGCCCCGCACCCGGCCCCGACATGACCGGCGAGGGCAGGCCGTGGCAGCGTGCCACGAAGCCTTCGGCGCTGAGGTACTCCAGGTTAATCCATGTGCCTTTTAGGGCTCTAGCCCTTATGCTGATTGCATAGTCAGCTATGTATTCGGGAGTTATGTCGCAGCCAAAGGCCTCCACCAAAATATCGCCAGGAACGACTGCGCGCATATCCCGTGTGGGTGTCCATGCCAGAACCTCCACGCCCGGTGCCCCATCGGGCGCCATCCATTGCAGCGCGCTGGCGTCGTCCACCCACAGGCGCACGCGCTGTTTTCGAGCAGCCAGGCCCACGGCCAAGCGCCAGCAGACGCCGACGTCACCAAAGTTGTCGATGACCTTGCAAAAGATGTCCCAAAGGTTTCCGGTGTTCACCCGGTAGATTGTCCACAATACGCCCCTATGCCTTCACCAACCGACTCCCTCCCTGGCGAGCCCAACGAGCCTACCGTGCCCAGTGCGCACCCCGAACAATTGTTGAGCGACGTGGCCAGCTTGCCGCCTTTGCCCGGCGTGTACCGCTATTTCGACGCTGATGGTGGTGTGCTTTACGTCGGCAAGGCCATCAACTTGAAGAAACGGGTGTCCAGCTATTTCCAGAAAAACCATGGCGGCACGCGCATTGGCCACATGGTGAGCAAAATTGTGCGCATGGAGACCACCGTGGTGCGCTCTGAGGCCGAGGCCCTGCTGCTGGAAAATAACCTCATCAAGACGCTCAACCCGAAGTACAACATCTTGTTTCGGGATGACAAAAGCTACCCTTACCTGAAGATCACCGGCGCCAGTAAGTCTGTAAATTTGGGTAGCAGCTTTCCCCGTGTCTCTTATTACCGCGGTGCCGTCGAGAAAAAACACCACTACTTTGGCCCTTACCCGAGCGCCTGGGCGGTCAAGGAGGCGATTTTGCTGATGCAAAAAGTGTTCCGGTTGCGCACCTGTGAAGAGCCGGTGTTCAACAACCGCACGCGGCCCTGTTTGCTGTACCAGATCAAGCGCTGTTCGGCGCCTTGCGTGGGCCATATTTCAGCCGCTGACTATGCGCAGGATGTGGCCAATGCCGAGCGTTTTTTGCGCGGCGATGCCCGTCAGGTGATGGACGCGCTGGAGGCCCGCATGATGGCGCACGCCGACAAACTTGAGTTTGAGCAGGCGGCCGAGCTTCGCAACCAGGTGGCGGCTTTGTCCAATGTGCTGCACCAGCAGTCGGTGGACAACGTGTCGGACCGTGATGTGGACATCCTGGCCGTGAAAGTGCAGGGCGGTCGCGCCTGCGTCAATCTGGCCATGGTGCGCGGTGGGCGTCATTTGGGCGACCGGCCTTATTTTCCGGTGCATGTGGAAGATGCCACCGCTTTTTACAACGAGGACGACAGCGATGAAGCTGCTGGCGAGGCGTTGCCCGCCCAGTCGGTCGAGGCTCAGGTGCTGGCGGCCTTTGTGGCCCAGCACTACCTGAACGTGCCGGTGCCGCCGTCGTTGGTGGTCAGTGAGCCAGTGAGCAAGACGCTGCTCAGGACGCTGTCGGTTCAGTCCGGCGTCAAAGTGACTGCTGTGCACCAGCCGCGTGAGCAACGTCGCCAGTGGCTGGAAATGGCGCAAACCAACGCCAGTTTGCAGTTGGCCCGTTTGCTGTCTGAAGAGGGTTCGCAACAAGCCCGCACCCGCGCGCTGGCCGATGCGCTGGACTTGGCGCTGGACGATCTGGATGAGTTGCGTGTGGAGTGCTTTGACATCTCTCACACGGCGGGTGAGGCCACGCAAGCCTCGTGCGTGGTGTTTCACCACCACCGCATGCAAAACACCGAGTACCGCCGCTACAGCATTGACGACATCACTCCGGGCGACGACTACGCCGCCATGCGCCAGGTGCTGATGCGGCGCTACGGCAAGTTGTCCGAAGTGCTGCGCGAGGCGCAAAAGACCGGGCAAACCCCGGCTGGAACGGGCCGCTTGCCAGATTTGGTGCTGGTCGACGGTGGTAAAGGCCAGGTGTCCATGGCGCGCGAAGTGTTTGAGCAC
>CAZLRQ010000283.1:0-1405 GCA_964562035.1 uncultured Rhodoferax sp.
CCTTGTTGGCAGCGCGCACCGACTTGGCCAGGGCAAAAAACTCGGCCGTGTAGCGTTGAATTTCCTGCGGGCTGGCCACCACGCGGCGCACGGTGCGCCGGGATTGGCGCTCCACCTCGGCCACCCAGTCGGTAATAAACGGCTCGGCCGTGGCCACCACCACCTCGCTGGGGGTCACTTGCACCGGCAAAATTTTGTGGCGCTCGGCATAGGCCGCACTCATGGTGTCGGCCACTTTGCCCACGTCGACCTTGAGCGGGTCAATGCGCAAATAGGCCAGGCCAGCGCGCAAGGCCACCCATTGCGTGAGCAGCTCAATGTCCAGCGGCTTGCCGTCTGCGGCGCGGCGCACCGAGACACTGGCCAGGCGCACCAGCGGGTGCTGCACGCTCTCGGCCTGCGCACAGCGCGCCGTGATGCGCTGCGCCTCGTCGGCGCTGATCACGCCATCGCTGTGCAGCCACTGCACCAGCCGGCGCCAGTCCAGCGGCCCGGCGCTTGGCGTGCCCACGGGGGCTGCTGGCTTGGCGGGCGGCTGGGTCATTTCAGCATCGGCTTGAAGACCCGCACCCATTTGGCCGCCGGCAAACCCCAGCGCTCAGCAATCGCGTCGGCCCGGGCGTCCAGCACCTCGCGCTTGGGGCGGCTGGGCGTGTGCTGGGCCAGCACCACGGTGTTGCCTTCGCGCGTGGGCTTGAAGGCCCAGACCGCGTCCTTGCCAAAAGCGGCCGAGATTTTCTCGACACTGCGGTCAAAACTGGAGGCACGGCCAAACAGGTTCACCGTCATGCAACCCTCGGGGGTGAGCAGGCGGCGGCAGTGGTTGTAGAACGGCAGGCTGTCGAGCACGGGGGCCGCCGCTTCGTGGTCGTACAGGTCAACCTGCAAGGCGTCCACCGTGCCCCACCATTTGGCGTTCTGGATCTCCACGGCGGCATCGGCCAGCACCACCTGCATGCGGGTGTTGTCGGCCGGCAGCTTGAACCAGCCGCGACACGCCGCCAGTACCTGCGGGTTGAGTTCAATGGCGGTGGTTTTCATGCGCACTTCCTTGGCGCAAAACTTGGTGAGCGAGCCGGCGCCCAGGCCGAGCTGCATGGCTTTGCGCTTGGTCACCGTGTCGGGCTCCACAAACAGCATCCAGGCCATCATGCGCTGGATGTACTCATGGAACAGCACCGTGGGCGCGTCCATGACCATGGTGCCCTGAATCCACTCGGTGCCCAAGTGCAGGTGGCGCAGCGGGCCTTCGTCGGAAAAATTGACTTCGGGGAGGTGGGGGGTGCGTTTTTTCAAGATGTCGGCATTATCCTCAAACGCCATTTTTCAAAATGCGTGCACACTGCCGACCTCACAGGAGTCAGCCTTGACAGACCCAGCTTCAGCCCCCACCCCGCCCCAAGAC
>CAZLRQ010000283.1:1505-3071 GCA_964562035.1 uncultured Rhodoferax sp.
TGCAGCGCGGCCGCCCGGACGGCACGCTGGCCACCATGCAAAAAGCCGCCACCCAAATTGAACAGGCCGCCGATGAAACCGCCCAGTCGGCACCACCCAACCGCGGGGTGCAGCGGGTGCAAATTGAGCGGCCACGCTTCAACATCAAGGACTACCTGTGGACCGGTACCCTGGGGTTGCTGGGCATGCTGGGCCAGGTGGGCACGGTGGCGCTGATCACTTTTTTCCTGATGGCCTCGGGCGACACCTTTCGCCGCAAGGTGGTCAAGCTGGCCGGCCCCACGCTGAGCAAAAAACGCGTGACGCTGGAGGCGCTGAACCAGATCAACGACCAGATCCAGCGCTACATGATGGTGCAGCTCTTCACCAGCGCCCTGGTGGGCGTGGCCACCTGGCTGTGTTTGTGGGCCATTGGCCTGGAGCAGGCAGCGGTGTGGGGCGTGGCGGCGGGCGTGCTCAACCTGGTGCCGTACATCGGCAATGTGATCGTCACCGGGGGCTCGGCGTTGGTGGGATTTTTGCAATTTGGCACGCTGGAGATGGCGCTGCTGGTGGCCAGCATTTCGTTCGTCATCAATTCCATCGAGGGCTTTTTGCTGACGCCCTGGCTCACCAGCCGGGCCAACAAGATGAACCCCGTGGCCATATTTGTGGGCGTGCTGGCCTGGGGCTGGCTGTGGGGCATGGCGGGCTTGCTGCTGGCGGTGCCCATTTTGGTGAGCATCAAGGCCATTTGCGACCGCGTGGAGGGGCTCAAACCCGTGGGTGAATTTCTTGGCCCCTGAGCGAACAAGAACCTACCGACGTAACCCTGTCATCAAAGCAAGCCAGCGGCGACGATGACCTCGCGCCAGGCGGCCAGCTTGCGCTCAAAACGCCAACTGGCGTTGGCCGGGCTGGTGGACGGCAATTTGTAAACGGGCAAGCCCAGCGCCGCGCTGTGATGGGCGTGTTTGAAGCTTTCACCGCCGTTGTGGGCCATAGCGCGCAACTGCGGGCACTGGCGGGCCAGGCCCGCAAAATCATTGACCTCGGCGTGGCGGATGGCGCTGTCCAGGCTGCCCGCGCGCTCGCAAGAGGCGTAAACGTCCCACACGCCCAAGCCCCGCGCCAGCAGCCATTCACTTCGTTTTTCATAGCTACTCAGGCAATCAGGATAAGGGCTAGAGGGCCAAATGGCTTGAAGAATCTTCCAGAACTGGTTTTGCGGGTGCGCGTAATACTGCTGGCGCGCCAGCGACGCCGCCCCCGGAAAACTGCCCAACACCAACAGCTTTGTGCCGGGGCCGGCGATGGGCGGCAGGCCGACCAGGCGGATTGGCGCGGTTAGGCCACTGGGGTCAGGTCGCAGGTCGCTCATCGGCTTGGCCGCGTGGTTGGCGGTGACGACTCGGCAATGGCCGGCATGGCATTTCGAGTCACGTCCGGCCCCAGCAACGCCTGCAACTTGGGCAACGCCTCAACGGCATTGCGCGTGGTGGCCTCGGCCAGGGCGGCCGGCGTGAGGCCGCGCAGCGCCGCCAGCACCGCGCCAATGCGTGGCAACTCACCCGGCTCATTCACCCC
>CAZLRQ010000284.1:0-3053 GCA_964562035.1 uncultured Rhodoferax sp.
TCATGACCACCCTGGCCATGGGCGCCGGCATGGTGCCGCTGGCCGTGGGCTGGGGCGCGGCCGACAGCAGCTTCCGAAGCCCCATGGCCGTGGCCGTGATCGGCGGCCTGATGACGTCAACGCTGCTGAGCCTGCTGGTGATTCCGTCAGTGTTTACCGTGATGGACGACCTGGAGCACCTCATCAAGCGCGGGTTGGCACGGCTGCAGGGGAAGAAGGTAAGTGATAGTGAGGGCGATGCCGCACCTGCAGCAATGCAAAATTCATAGCTTCCTGAGAATACCTGACGGGGCCTAGAGGTATTTTTGGCATATAAACCCGCAGAATGGGTTAGCCCCCGCGCGTGACCCAACACCCCTGCCAGGCACTGCTTGCCTGCAGCCGGCAGGCTGCTAACATGAGCTCATATGCGATTCATGCCAGCGTTCAACCTGCTTGCCACCGCTCACCCGTATGTTGCCTCGGTGGCGGTGCGCGTGGGGGCGGGGTACACCCCGCAATGGCCGCATCAGCCCGTGGCACATTCCTGAGCCCGGCGATCCACCTTCCTTGACTTTTAGCGCCTATTTCTGGATCACCGGGCCTCGCTTGCAGCGCTGGCTTGCCGGTAAGCCTGTCCCGGCTTCTTGATTCAGGAGTTCACACATGGCCATTTCCCCACAACCCGCACGCGTTCTGACCGAACTTGATCACGTCCGCATCGACAAGCTGCTCAAGCATCCCGGCAAAGCTTTTGCCGCCGAACTGGCATCGGTGCTCGACAGTGCCGAATTGGTGTCTTCCTACGACGTGCAGCCCAATTTGGTGACGATGAACTCCCGGGTTTTGATCGCCGACGAGTTGCGGGGCGAGGAGCGCACCCTGACGCTGTGCTATCCGCCCGATACCAACCCGAGCACCGGCTTTGTCTCGGTGCTGTCGCCGGTCGGTACGGCCTTGCTGGGCCTGGCGGAAGGCGAGACAGCGCGCTGGTGCGCACCCGGTGGCGAGCCAGCGTCGGCAAAAATTCTCAAGGTCGTTTTTCAGCCGGAGGAAAGCGGTGACTACTTGCGATAGCGTGCATCGGTTTTAGCCAGCAGACAGGCGCCAGTCGTTGAGTCGCTCGCCAGGGCGTGCAGGGGGACACCGCGCTCCAGCAGCAAATTGACCTTGCCCCGCCCGCCGTGCGCCAAAAGTGGGCCGCGCCATGCGGGTAAGCCATGGCCTTACGGCGCAGCAGCACGTCTTCAAGCACAAAGGTCTCCCAACTGACGCCCCGAATGGCATGTGGTGGGGGTTTGGCGCTAAGCGCAAATTCCGCCTGAGTGCACCAAGTCAGAGCACTGCGACAGGTTAAGTTGCAGCTATGCGTCGTAATCACGCACCTTGCACGCCATTTATGCAACTCAATTGCATGAGCCATGCCAATAAAACATCAGCGTTAAAATAAAATGCACGGTTTGAGTGCATGTGTTGCGTTCTTGCGCACCATATTGCACCCAACTCTTCCAAAAGCCCCAAAACAAGGCATCGTGCTGGTGGCCACCCAGCGGTAACTTGTCAGCCGGCCTCATGACCCCAAGGACTGTGAAATGAAATACAAAAATCTGCCAGATTTTCTGGACTACGTCAAAGCGCGCGACCCGCATCAGCCTGAGTTTTTGCAGGCTGTACAAGAGGTCATGGGCAGTCTGTGGGGCTTCATCAAAGCCAACCCGCACTACGCCGATGCCGGCATTCTGGAGCGCTTGGTGGAGTCGGAGCGCATCATCCAGTTCAGGGTGTCGTGGGTAGATGACCACAACCACACGCACACCAACCGCGCCTTTCGCATCCAGCACAGTTCGGCCATTGGTCCCTTCAAGGGCGGCATGCGCTTTCACCCCTCGGTGAACCTGTCCATTCTGAAATTTCTGGCCTTTGAGCAGACCTTCAAAAACGCCCTCACCACCCTGCCCATGGGCGGCGGCAAGGGCGGTTCTGACTTTGACCCCAAGGGCAAAAGCCGCAATGAAGTTATGCGCTTTTGCCAGGCCCTGATGGTGGAGTTGCACCGCCACCTTGGCCCTGACACCGATGTGCCCGCAGGCGACATTGGCGTGGGTGGTCGCGAGGTGGGCTTCATGACCGGCATGATGAAAAAGCTGTCCAACAACGCCGCGTGTGTCTTTACGGGCAAGGGCCTGTCGTTTGGCGGCAGCCTGATTCGCCCTGAAGCCACGGGCTACGGCCTGGTGTACTTTGTGCAAGACATGCTGACCCGCAACCAACTCAGCCTGGAGGGCATGCGGGTGTCGGTATCGGGCTCGGGCAACGTGTCGCAGTACACCATTCAAAAGGCCATGGAACTGGGCGCCAAGGTCATCACCGCGTCGGACTCGGGCGGCACCGTGATCGACGAGGCCGGCTTCACCCCGGAGAAGCTGGCGATTCTGATGGACATCAAAAACAAGCAATACGGCCGCGTGGAGGCCTACGCCCAGCAACTGGGCCTGCGCTTCGAGGCCGGCAAAAACCCTTGGGGCGTGCCAGTGGACATCGCGCTACCTTGCGCCACACAGAACGAACTGAACGGCGAAGACGCGCGCGAACTGGTTAAAAACGGCGTCAAGTGCGTGGCCGAAGGCGCCAACATGCCGTCCAACCTGGAAGCGATTGAAGTCTTCCTTCACAGCAAAATTTTGTACGGCCCGGGCAAGGCAGCCAATGCGGGCGGTGTCGCCACCTCCGGCCTGGAGATGACCCAAAACGCCGAACGCCTGCCCTGGGAGCGCCACGAGGTGGACGCTCGTTTGCGCATCATCATGTCGGACATCCACGCCAATTGCGTGCGCTACGGCGAGCGTGAGGCGGGCTTCGTCAACTATGTGGATGGCGCCAATATTGCCGGCTTTGTCAAAGTGGCAGACGCCATGACAGCGCAGGGCGTGTACTGACGCCTCACCGGTAGGTGGGGCAGAGCCAGATGCCCGCTTGTGACTTGTCTTGGAGCGGTGTGCCGTGCCGCTCGACCAACTCAAGCAAGGGGGCGGGCAGATCACACGCATCGCTGAGGTCTACGCGCCAGGGCAGCG
>CAZLRQ010000285.1:0-3037 GCA_964562035.1 uncultured Rhodoferax sp.
ACGGCATTGCCAAAACGCTGGTGATGGAAGCCATTGCGGCGGGCAAGCATGTGGTGACCGCCAACAAGGCGCTGCTGGCGGTGCACGGCACCGAGATTTTTGCGGCGGCGTCTGCCAAAGGCGTGATGGTGGCGTTTGAAGCGGCGGTGGCCGGTGGTATTCCCATCATCAAGGCGCTGCGCGAAGGCCTGACTGCCAACAGCATTCAGTGGATTGCCGGCATCATCAACGGCACCACCAACTTCATCTTGAGCGAGATGCGCGACAAGGGCCTGGACTTTGCCGTGGTGCTCAAGGAAGCCCAGCGCCTGGGTTACGCCGAAGCCGACCCGACGTTTGACATCGAAGGCGTGGACGCGGCGCACAAGGCCACCATCATGTCGGCCATCGCGTTTGGTATTCCGGTCCAGTTTGACAAGGCCTATGTGGAAGGCATCACCAAACTGGGCGCGGCCGACATCAAGTACGCCGAGCAACTGGGTTACCGCATCAAGCTGCTGGGCATCACCAAGCGCACTGCGGCCGGTATCGAGTTGCGGGTGCACCCCAGCCTGGTGCCCACCAAGCGCCTGATTGCCAATGTGGAAGGCGCCATGAATGCTGTGATGGTGCAGGGCGACGCCGTGGGCACCACGCTGTACTACGGCAAGGGCGCGGGTTCTGAGCCCACCGCCAGTGCGGTGATTGCCGATTTGGTGGACATCACCCGCCTGCACACGGCAGACGCGGCGCAGCGCGTGCCGCACCTGGCCTTCCAGCCCAACGCCATGAGCGATTTGCGCGTGCTGCCCATGAGCGAGGTGGTGACCAGTTACTACCTGCGCTTGCGCGTGGCCGACGAGGCCGGTGTGCTGGCCAAAGTGACCGGCATTCTGGCCGATGCCGGCATCAGCATTGACGCCGTGCTCCAGCGTGAGGCCGATGAGGTCAGCGCTGACGCCCAGGTGGCGCAGACCGACGTCATCATCCTGACGCACGACTGTGTCGAGGCCAAAATGAACGCTGCCATGGCACAAATGCAGGCGCTGCCCACCGTGCTGGAGCCCATCACCCGCATCCGTAAGGAAGAACTGGCCTGATGAAGTACCTCTCTACCCGCGGTCATGCGGACCGCAAGCATTTTTGTGAAATTTTGCTCGAAGGCCTGGCGCCCGATGGCGGTCTTTACTTGCCAGAGCATTACCCGCAAGTGTCTGACGCCACGCTCTCGCGCTGGCGCAAGGTCTACCACGAGCAGGGTTACGCTGACCTGGCGTTTGAAATTTTGTCGCTCTACATCGACGACATTCCCGCTGCGGACCTGAAGGCTCTGTGCCAGAAAACCTACACCGCCGAGGTGTTTGGCACGGGTGAGATCGTGCCCTTGCGTCACCTGGAAAACGAGCTGTGGCTGGAAGCCTTGTCCAATGGCCCCACGCTGGCTTTCAAAGACATGGCCATGCAGTTGCTGGGCAACTTGTTCGAGTACGAGCTGGCACGCCGGGGTGAAGAACTCAACATTCTGGGCGCCACCAGTGGCGACACGGGCAGCGCGGCCGAGTACGCCATGCGCGGTAAAAAAGGCGTGCGCGTCTTCATGACCAGCCCTTACGGCCGCATGAGCCCGTTCCAGCAGGCGCAAATGTTCAGTTTGATGGACGAGAACATCCACAACATCGCTGTGGATGGCGTGTTTGACGATTGCCAGGACATGGTCAAGGCAGTGTCGAACGACCTGGAATTCAAACGCAAATACAAGATCGGCACGGTCAACTCCATCAACTGGGCACGCTTGCTGGCCCAGGTGGTGTACTACTTTGCTGGCTACATCCAAGCCACCACCACGAACGACCAGAAGGTCAGCTTCACGGTGCCCAGCGGCAACTTTGGCAATGTGTGCGCCGGCCACGTGGCCCGCATGATGGGCTTGCCCATCGACAAGCTGGTGGTGGCCACCAACGAAAACGATGTGCTGGATGAGTTTTTGCGCACCGGCGTGTACCGGGTGCGCGGCAGCGCTGACACGGTGGAGACTTCCAGCCCGTCGATGGACATTTCCAAGGCGTCCAACTTTGAGCGCTTTGTTTTTGACTTGTTGGGGCGCGATGGCGCGCGCGTCAAGGCCCTGTTTGCCGACGCCTTGAACCGCGACGGTCGGTTTGACCTGAGTGCCGACCCGGCATTTGCCGAGGCTGCCACGCGTTACGGTTTTGCAAGCGGCAAGAGCACGCACGCTGACCGCTTGGCCACCATCAAGGACACTTTCAGCAAGCATGGCGTCATCATTGACACCCACACGGCAGATGGCGTCAAGGTGGCGCATGAGCACCTGCAAGCTGGCGTGCCCATGATCGTGCTGGAAACGGCATTGCCCATCAAATTTGCCGCCACCATCGTTGAGGCCCTGGGCCAGGAGCCCAACCGGCCCCCCAAATTTGAAGGCATTGAAGCGCTGCCCAAACGCGTCACACGCATGGCCGCCGATGCGCAGGCCATCAAGACCTACATCACCCAGCACTGCCCATGAAAGTCGTCGGTTTTGCCGGTTACTCCGGTTCTGGCAAAACGACGCTGGTGGAGCGCCTGATTCCGGTGTTCCGCTTGCACGGTTTGCGCGTGTCGGTGGTCAAGCATGCCCACCATCGGTTTGACATTGACCATGCGGGTAAAGACACTTACCGCCACCGCGAGGCCGGTGCCTTTGAGGTGGTGGTGGCGTCTGATAAGCGCTTGGCATTGATGCGAGAGTTTGAACAGTCGACCGTGCTGTCGGTGCACCACCTGATTGCCGAGCTTTATGAAGGCGTGGACTGGGTGTTGGTGGAAGGTTTCAAGGATTCTGATCTGCTCAAAATCGAAGTCTGGCGCGCGCAGGCAGGCAAGCCCGCACGCTATCGGGACGACGACTTCATTGCCGCCATTGCCACTGACTCGCCCGACGCCTTGCCCGAGCCAACCCAGCTGGATGTGCTGGACATCAACGACGCTGACGCGGTAGTGGCCTGGCTGCTCGCGCACGCCACCCGGTTTGACTACCAGCAGGAGCTTTACGCATGAC
>CAZLRQ010000286.1:0-2988 GCA_964562035.1 uncultured Rhodoferax sp.
TGGCAACTCCGTCAGTGCGGAACGCGGCGATTCAAACGCGACATAACCCAAATCCTCGTCCATGCCATAGCGCATGACCATGTCACGCGCCATGCCGGTGGCCTTGGCCAGGTCGTCCGCCGCGCCGGTGGACAGCCAGCCAAACACCAACTTTTCCGCCGCGCGCCCGCCCAGCAGCACGGCAATTTTTTGTTCCAGCTCGGGCCGGGTGATCAGGTAGCGGTCTTCCGACGGCCGCTGGATGGTGTAGCCCAGGGCGCCAATACCGCGCGGAATGATGGACACCTTGTGCACCACATCAGCCCCGGGCTGGGCCAGCGCCACCAGCGCATGGCCCATTTCATGGAAGGCCACCGACTCGCGCTCCCTTGGGTTCAGCACCCGGCTGCGCCGCTCCAGCCCCGCCACCAGGCGCTCCACCGCCGCCGTGAAGTCCGGCAGGCTGACCTCATTGGCCTGGCGCCGGGTGGCAAACAGCGTGGCCTCGTTCACCAGGTTGGCCAGTTCGGCACCGCTGAAGCCGGGGGTCAACCCGGCCACGTCGTCCAGCTTGAGCGCGGGATCGAGCTTGACCTTGCGCACGTGCACCTTCAGGATGTCAATGCGCCCCTTGCGGTCTGGCCGGTCCACCAGCACCTGGCGGTCAAACCGGCCCGCCCGCAGCAGGGCCGGGTCCAATATTTCCGGCCGGTTGGTGGCCGACAAAATGATGAGGCCCACCGATGAATCAAAACCATCCATCTCGGACAGCAACTGGTTCAGCGTTTGCTCCTTTTCGTCGTGCCCACCCAGGCCGGGAAAAGCACCACGGGCCCGGCCCAGGGCGTCCAGCTCGTCAATGAAAATAATGGCGGGCGCGCGCAGCCGGGCCTGCTCAAACAAGTCGCGCACGCGGGCCGCGCCCACCCCCACAAACATTTCGACAAATTCGCTGCCCGAGATCGAGAAAAACGGCACGCCAGCCTCCCCCGCCACCGCCTTGGCCAGCAGGGTTTTGCCCGTCCCAGGGGGGCCCACCAGCAGAACCCCCTTGGGAATGTGCGCGCCCAGCCGCCCGTACGCCTGCGGGTGCATGAGAAAGTCGACCACCTCCTGCAGCTCGCGCTTGGCTTCGTCCACGCCCGCCACGTCGGCAAAGGTGATGCCCGTGTTGGTCTGCACATAAATCTTGGCGCGGCTCTTGCCAATCGACAGAAAACCACCCATGCCCTGCTTGTCAGCAAAGTTGCGGAACAGAAAAAACCAGACCCCAAAGAACACCAGGGCTGGCACCACCCAGGACATCAAATCACGCAAAAAAGTGCTGGAAACCACCCGGGTGTAGGGCACGCCGTATTTGTCCAGCCGGGCGGCCAGTGCGGGCTCCACCAAGGCCGCAGTAAGCAGGGTCTTGCCGTTTTCGCTGGTTTTCAAGCGGCCAATCACGGTGTAGTCGGCCACGGTGATGTCCGCAATGCGCCCGTCGGCCAGCGCCTGCTCAAACGCGCTGTAGGGCACCACCTGCGTTTGGCCTGCGCCTTGCCACAGGGTTTGCAGCATCAGCAGCAAGAGCAGTGCGATGAGCCAGTAGCCCACATTCCAGGACTGTTTCTTATCCAAGGCGGCCCCTCACAAGTGCGCGGTAAAAGAATCAGCTTACGGACGACAGGGGTGCGCCGGTTGCGAATTCGCAACCGGGTCAAGCGGCGGCTGCCTAGCATCCGAATCAACCCGTTGCTGCGGCTGCCCAACCGACCTGAGGGATAAAAAAGATGACATCAGTTCAGTCCGGTGTTCCCTCAGAACACCCCTTTTTGAGCCGTTTCACCAGCGGTTGGCGTGCCCGCTCAGGTATTTCCTTGCGATTAACGCTGTGGGATGGCTCGCACCATGACCTCGGCCCCGAGCCCAACGTGACGGTGCACCTGCCCCACCCTGGCGCCCTGAAATACTTTGTGCCGCCCAGCCTGGACAACCTGGCCGAAGGCTATGTCAACGGCCACTTTGATGTGGGGGGCCGGGTGCAGGACATTGTGGACGCCGCCGCCCGGCTGGCGCATGTGGGCGTGCCGCTGCAGGGGCGGTTTGCCCGCATCTTCAGCACCACCCACCACAACCGCGCCAAAGACGCCCAGGCCATTGAGCACCACTACGATGTCTCCAATGCCTTTTACCGCCTGTGGCTGGATGAGCAAATGGTGTACTCGTGTGCGTACTTTCCCACGCAAGCCGAGACGCTGGACGAGGCACAAACCGCCAAACTCGACCACATCCTGACCAAAATCATGCTCAAACCCGGGGAGCGGCTGCTGGACATTGGCTGCGGCTGGGGCGCCTTGGTGATGCGCGCCGCCCAGCGCTATGGGGCAAAGGCCGTGGGCGTGACCCTGTCGCAAAACCAATATGCCCTGGCCCGCGAGCGCGTGGCGCAGGCCGGCCTGAGCAACCAGGTCGACATACGGCTGCAGGACTACCGCGACGTGGACCCGCGGGACGGCCAGTTCGACAAAATCACCTCGATTGGCATGTTCGAGCACGTCGGCCTGAAGCACTTGCCGGACTACTTTGCCAAAATCCACGCGCTCTTGAAAGACGGTGGCCTGGTGCTGAACCACGGCATCACCTCCACCGACCCCGGCAGTGGCGCCGCGCCGCTGGGCGCGGCCAGCTTCATTGACAAATACGTGTTTCCCAACGGGGAGTTACCGCACATCAGCCTGGCTCTGCAGGGCCTGCAGGCGGCAGGGCTGGAGGCCCTGGACGTGGAATGCCTGCGCCGCCACTACGCCGCCACACTGGCGCTGTGGGCCAGAAACTATGAAAACCACAGCGACGAGTTGCGCGCCCTGGTGAGCGAAACCACGTTTCGGGTCTGGCGCATTTATTTGGCGGGTTGCGCACACGCGTTTGCGCAAAACTGGGTGTCGTTGCACCAGGTGCTGGCCTGCAAGGCCGGGGTGGGTGAGCACCTCAACCCCACGCCCTGGTCACGCGCTTACATGTACGCGC
>CAZLRQ010000287.1:0-2985 GCA_964562035.1 uncultured Rhodoferax sp.
GGACAAACAAATGCTACTTATACTGCAACGAATTTAACTTCTACTACCCATTACCGTGTGGTGGTTACTAGTGCTGGTTGTTCTTCTTCTACTTCCAATAGCAATACTGTCTTGGTGACTTCTTCAAGTAGCCCAGGTAGTACAACTATGAGTATTACGGGAACTGGTACTACAGTTTCTATTACCAACAACGTCGCTACTGTTATTGATGCTGGCATAAATGTAACTTCAAATGGTTTGATCTCTGGTTTTACAGTTTCAATCAGCGCAAGTTATACCTCTGGTGATGTGCTTACCTATACTGGCTCTTTGCCTTCTGGTGTTACCACCTCTGGATTTAGTTCTACAAGCAGAAACATTGTCTTCTCTGGCAATGCAACTGCTGCCGATTGGCAAGCCTTGTTAAGAACCGTTAGACTGCAAACAACCTCTGCTACTTGTAACCCAGAAAGCAGATCCGTTTCTTTTACACCGAGTACAAGTTATTACAACTATTTCAATGGGCACTATTACCAATATAATGCCACTATAAGAAGTTGGACAGATGCTAAATCGTATGCAGCTTCACAATCTTTTTATGGCAGACAAGGATACTTAGCAACCGTTTCTAGCGCTGCTGAAAACGCTTACATCTATGCCCTGATCAACCAAAACACGTGGATTGGTTGTTCTGATAATTACAGCCAAATTAATGGTGCTGTTGGTTACAGCAAATACGCCAACCAATCAAGCGCAGAAGGCAAATGGCATTGGATTACTGGTCCTGAAAAAGGAACTGCCATGAGAACTGGAAATGCTAGTACCGCTGAAAAACCTGGATCTGCAGTAGCAAGTGTTTATCAAAATTGGAATACAGGAAGTGGTTATGGACCAAATGAACCGAATGATTGGCCAAGTAATGCAACATCGTCTTATGGACAAGAAGACTACGGCCACCTTTGGGCCAATTCAGGTAAATGGAACGACTTCCCTAACAGTGGAAGAGCTTGTATCATCGAATTTGGTGACATGCCTGGAGATGCACCCGTTACAACTATTGCTTACACTAGGGCCATTTCTATTATTGGCTCTACCCCAGGTAGAATTACTGGTGCAGGTGGAACCGTTTGCTCTGGAAGCAACTCGACTGGTTTAAACTTAGCAGGCTCAACAGGATCTGTGGCACGTTGGGAATCTTCTGACGATAATTTCTTAAACAACATAAGCCCCATTAGCAACACAACGACCAGTTATACAGCAAGCAATATTAATGCAACAACTTATTACAGAGCCATTATGGTAAATGGTTCTTGTACACTTGCCACGCCTTCTGTTGTGGTTTACGTGACACCTTTAGTGAGTGGAACGGTTACTGCAAACACCAACCAAGTATGTGTGAACAGCAATGCTGTCTTAACACTTAACGGGTACAGTGGAACGGTATCTAAATGGCAAATTTCACCCAATCAAAGTACGACCACAGATATCAGCAATACAACGGGTAGCCTTTCTCATACTTTAACAAGTGCTGGAACATTCTATTTTAGAGCTGTTGTTACCAATGCTAGTTGCTCTAACACTGTGAACAGCGACTGGTATCCGGTTGTTGTGTCTTCTGGTGGTGCGCCTAGTGGCGGATGGGTGGACAGCGCAGCATATTGCTCGGCTACAAACTCTGGTATTTTAACCCTTACAGGTGCAACTGGATCTACTTACCTTTGGCAGGTTTCTACCGACAACGGCACGAATTGGAGCAGCGCAGGGAGCACAACCAATACATTAACCTACAACAACATTTCGCAAAACAAATTGTACCGCGTTCAGGTATCTAATGGCAGTTGTGGAACTGCTTACAGCTCCGTTGGACAAGTGATATTATACGGAACCAGCATCTGCGAATGGACTGGAGCAGTAAACAACACTTGGAGTGTTACTGGAAATTGGTGTGCTGGAATTGTTGGTTCAGGTGGTAGAAGTGTTGAAATTAGAACCTCTGCAACAAACGATCCTACATTAGATGCCAATTACACCATTGCCAATTTAGATTTCAATGCCTCTTCTAGAAAAGTGATTCTAGCAGCTTACAACTTAACTGTTGATGCTATTAAAGGCGCTGACTCTGTTAACTATGTTAAAACAAACGCTAAAGGAGTGCTTAAAAAATCAATCGCGAATGGCGCACAATTTACATTCCAAGTTGGTCAAAGTGCTTACAACCCTGTTCGTATTACAAACAATACTGGAAGCGAAGATGTATTCTCAGCACGCGTGTTCGACACCGTGTATTACAAAGGAACTTATGGATATACTTCAACCCTACCTCGCGTTAACAGAACTTGGGACATCTATAAAACCAATGCAAATTCAGGAAGTGGTATCGATTTCTTATTTAATTGGAACTACGGTGAAAGCATTAATTTAGATTCAGGACATGCGCTCAACCATTTTGAAAGTGGTGCTTGGGCTGTGAAAAGTTCTGGTGTAACCACTAAAGTTGACAACAGCTTGAGCTATACTGGATACACAGGAACCTTCTCTCCTTTTGGTATTGGTAGAGGAACTACACCACTGCCTATGAAATTTATTGACTTCAAGGCTGTTCAAAACAATGGAAATGGAATTTTAAATTGGACTGTTCAAACCGATGCGCCTCACTATTTTGAAATATACCAAAGCTTAGATGGCAACAACTGGGTCTTAATAGGAAACGTAAAAGGACAAAATAATTTCAATGGAATTAATGAGTATACATTCGTTGACACTAAATTAAACGCTTCCAAATATTACAAAATCACCTTGGTAAATCAAGAAACGCTTAAGCAAAATTCAGTCTATCAATATTTGGATTTAGTTGACCATTTAAACAATGTCATACTATTTCCTAACCCAAATAATGGCGCATTCTCAATCCAAACAAGCAATAAATGTTTATATAACATTATTGATGCTAATGGAAAAACAATTAGAGAAGGTGAAATAATCGAAACCCTAACATTAATTGACTTT
>CAZLRQ010000288.1:0-2970 GCA_964562035.1 uncultured Rhodoferax sp.
TAGGCCAGCACCCAAAACAGGTTGCCCAGCATCAAGACCCACGCCGTCATGGGCGCGCTCATCTGCAGTGTGGCCCAACTCAGGGTGTCAGCGCCCTGCACCGCCGAGAACGCCATCGGAATGCCAAAGCTGAAGGCCACGCCCAGCACCGCCTGGGGCATGGCGACAAAGCGCTTGGCGTAGGGGTAAATCAGTGTGACCAACAAGGCGCCGAATGACCAGGCGATGGTGGTGGCGTTGGTGGTGAGCACCAGGCCAAAGGCCAGCAGCGCCAGCACCGCGCCCACCGTCAGCGCTTCTTTGACCGACACCGCGCCGGTGGTCACCGGCCGCCCGGCCGTGCGTTTGACGTGGCGGTCAAACTCGCGGTCGGCCACGTCGTTGATGCAGCAGCCCGCGCTGCGCATGAGGATGGTGCCCAGCGTGAACACCGTCAGCAGGTGCCAGCCGGGAAAGCCTTGCGCGGCAATCCACAAGGCGCTCAGCGTGGGCCACAGCAGCAGCAGCCAGCCGGCCGGGCGGCTCCAGCGAATGAGGTCCAGGTACAAGGCCAGACGGCGACGAACGGGAGAAGATTCAGAAGTCACAACGGTTACTCACACCAGCGCCAGCCCCAACACCGACCACTCAAACGCTACTTATTAAATAGCTACTCAGACAATCAGAAAAAGGGCTAGAGACACTTTTTATCAATATTTAAGATCAGCCTCAAGACAGGCGTTTCACACCCGGCAACTCACAAGCGTAGATGGCGTTGCGCAGGGCGGCAATGGCTTCGTAGCGGGTAAAGCTGCGCCGCCACACCAGCGCCACGCGGCGCATGGGCGGGTCGCCCACAAAGGGCAGGTATTTGACATAGGGGTCTTCGTCGCGCTTGCGCCGCGGTTTGTCGCTGAAAGCCTCCTTGGGCACGCTCAGGCGCGGCACCAGCGTGACGCCCATGCCCGCGGCCACCATGTGCTTGATGGTTTCCAGGCTGGAGCCCTCAAAGCTCTTGCGAATGCCCTCGGCGTTGCTGGAAAACCGGGCGAATTCGGGGCACACCTCCAGCACATGGTCACGAAAACAGTGGCCGCTGCCCAGCAGCAGCATGGTCTCGCGCTTGAGCTCTTCGGTGGTCACTTCGTCTTTTTCCGCCAATGGGTGGTTGGTGGGCACCGCGGCCAAAAACGGCTCGTCATACAGCGGGGCCAGCGCCAGCCCGGCATCGGGAAACGGCTCGGCCAGAATGGCGCAGTCAATCTCGCCGGTGCGCAGCATTTCCAGCAGCTTGACGGTGAAGTTCTCCTGCAGCATGAGCGGCATCTGCGGCGTGTGCTTGATCGTCTGGCGCACCAGGTCAGGCAGCAAATACGGCCCGATGGTGTAGATCACCCCCAGGGTCAGCGGCCCGCTCAAGGGGTCTTTGCCGCGCTTGGCAATTTCCTTGATGTTGGCCGCCTGCTCCAGCACGCTTTGCGCCTGGCGCACGATTTCTTCGCCCAGCAACGTGACCGACACCTCGTTGGCACTGCGTTCAAAGAGCTTTACATCCAGCTCTTCCTCCAGCTTTTTAACCGCCACCGAAAGCGTGGGTTGCGACACGTAGCAGGCCTCGGCCGCCTTGCCAAAGTGGCGCTCGCGGGCCACCGCCACAATGTATTTCAGTTCAGTCAGGGTCATGGCGCTATTGTCCCCCCAAGACCGATAGCCCATCAACCACGGGCGCGGGTCGCATCGACAAGGCGTGGGGCCGGGCGTTTGCCCAAGGTGGACAAGGGTTTTTCCACCCAGCGCTCAAACACCAGCGCCAGCCCCATGCTGACCGCCCAACTGCCCAGCAGGCCCGCCCAGGCGGCCCACGCGCCTGCCGGGGCCCACTGCGCAAACAACGCGTTGCCCAGCATCAGCACCGGAAAATGCACCAAAAACAGCGCATACGACGCCTGCCCCAAGCGGTGCACGCCCCGGGCCCACCGCGACGGCAGCGCGGGCAGGCGCGGCGTCACCGCCCCCTGCCGCTGCACAAACGCCAGCAACAACGCCACGGCCAGCGCCAGCGCAATGCGCTCCCGAAACTCAATCACCAACGCCCCCAGGCCCACCAGCGCCAGCAAGCCGCCCCACCACGGGCTGCCCCGGCTGGACTGCCCGACCCAAAACGCCAGCGCGCCCAAGCCGTAGGCGCCAAAGAAGTACACCGCCCAGTCGTCCAGCGCCGCGTCGCGGTTGAAGTAAAACAGCGAGGCCAGGGTCAGCGCCAGCACCGCCACCTGCGCGCCCCGGCGCCGACGGCCCAGCCACAACAAGCTGGCCAGCACCACGAACAACTGGAAATCAATGGCCACATACCAAACCCCGGCTGACAGCGCCTCGGCATCCAGCACGTCATGCAGCAACAGCGCGTGCGCCAGCGCCTGGCCCCAGGTGGGCGCCTCGGGCATGAACTCGTGGTCCAGCCACTGCCGCGCCACCAGGCTGCTGCACACGGCCAGCAGCAGCGCCACCAAAAACGGCAAGATCAAGCGCGCGTAACGGTGCAGCACGGCGCGCCACGGCAAGCCCATGGGCGCCTGCCCGGTGGGCGCCAGGCTGCGCACCGCCAGGTAGCCGCCCAGCACCAAAAACACCTGCACCGCCATGCGCCCGTAGTCATACAGCCAGTCGGCCAGCCGGGGCGCGGCCTGGCTCAGCGCCTCGGACAGCGGCCCATAAACGGCAAAGTGGTGCAACACGATGACTTGGGAGGCGAAGAATTTAAGCGCATCAATGTGCGTCTGTCGCTGGTGCATAAGCTTCTTAAAGAGTGGGCCATGGCCGGCAAGCGGCCCCGGGTTAACCAACGGTCTGCGCCGCACGGGCCTCATTTTTTCATCCTCTTCATCAGAGGGCATGTTCACGATAAACCGGCAGGGTGTGCACTATTGCACGGAAAGCAGGCGCTTGTGGGCACGACTGGCGCGCGGCTGCAAATACCCGTGATAAATTTAA
>CAZLRQ010000289.1:0-2954 GCA_964562035.1 uncultured Rhodoferax sp.
GGCTGGAGCCGCTGGGGGCAAACCGGCATCAACCGCTGGCGCGACGACGCCTTGCGTGACGCCTTTGGCAGCTTTTTTTACGTTAACCGACCAGCCGCGAGCCCCGGTGCTGTGGGGGGCCTGGTGTCCATCACGCAGCACCCCGCGCCTGACCCGGACGCCCACTACAGCAGCACCTACCACGCCGACCGGGTGTGTTTTGACGCACTCTGGCCCGAGCTGCGGGCCCACACCACAGTCTGGATCAGCCCGGAAGACGACATTGAGTTTCGCCAGGTGGAGCTGTGCAACCTGTCGGATCACCCGATGGACATCGAGCTGACTTCGGCTTTTGAAGTCACGTTGGCCGATGCGCTGGCCGATGAGGCGCACCCGGCCTTCACCAACCTGTTTGTGCGGGCACAGTGGCAGCCCGAAAGCCAGGCCCTGTGGTTTGAGCGCAAGCCCCGCCTGCCCACCGAGCGCGCCATTTTGGCGGCGCATTTTCTGGCCGAAACCGACCCGCAAGTGATCGGCGTCCGGGTGGGTGCCGAACGACAGGCCTGGCTGGGCCGCAACCATGAGCGCAGCCAGCCGCAGGCTTTGCTTGATGCGTTGCCAGACCCCTTGCCCGGCGCACGCACCGCCGAGTCAGGCTTGGCGCTGGAGACCGGGCTGGACCCCGCGTGTGTGCTGGCCGTGACGGTGCGCCTGGCGCCGCGCGCCAAGGCGCAACTCACCTTTGCCACGGCGGCAGCCGACAACGCCGGCACCTTGCACTCGGTCATCGACAAGTACCAGCAGCCCAGCCACATCCAGCGGGCCTCCTTGATGTCCGCCACCCTCATGGGAATTCGCCTGCGGGCGATGCGCATCACGCCTGAGAACTTTGCCGCCATCCAGGCGCTGACGACCGCTTTGATGCTCACGCTGACGCGCCCTCGCCCGGTGCCTGCGCCGGGGGAGGGTGCCGGGGCCGCGGTGTCTGATCGCCGCTTGCTGTGGCGCTTTGGCATTTCTGGTGACCGGCCTTTGATTTTGGTCTCCGCCGGGGTCACGCAGGGGGTTGGTTTGCTGCGCTCGCTGGCCCAGGGTTTGCGCCTGTGGGCGTGGGGCGGCGTGGACTGCGACCTGGTGGTGATCAATGCCGAGCCAGCGTCTTATTTGATGCCCTTGCACCGGGAGCTGGCCGCACTGCGCGAACGCCACCAGATTGACACCGGCACCGAGCCCAACGCGCCCAACAGCCGCAACGGCTTTCATGTGCTGCGTGCCGACGAGCTAACGACCGGCGAACTGGACACCCTGAAAACGGTGGCGCGGGTGCATTTCAACGCCGACGGGCGACCGCTGACGCACCACGTGCAGGATTGGAGCCACTCGCATGAGCAGGCGCTCAAGCAGCGTTTTGAGTCATCCAGCACCGCGGTGGCGGTGGCGCGGCCTGCGCCGATCACCGTGCCGGCACCCCAGGGCGAGTTTGATTCGCCCTCGGGCGAATTCCGGTTCGACGTCAGCCACCGCCTGCGCCCTGCGCGGCCGTGGATCAACGTGCTGTCCAACGCGGCATTTGGCGCCCAGATTTCAGAGGCCGGTGGTGGCTACACCTGGGCACTGAACAGCCGCATGAACCAGCTCACCGCCTGGTCCAACGACCCGGTGGCCGACCCGCCCGGCGAGTGGTTTTTGTTGCAGGACACCCGCACCCAGGCGGTCTGGAGCGTGACGCCCAACGCCTGGGGTGACCCCGGTGTGACTTACCACGTGGCCCACGGCCAGGGTTACAGCGTGATTCGCCACGTGCGCGGCGACGTGGAAGTGAGCGCCACCTGGTGTGTGGACGCTGTCACGGCGGTCAAGCAAATCCAGTTGCACGTGATCAACCGGGGTAGCCGACGGCTCAAGCTGCGGATGCTGGGCATGGTGGAGTGGATGATGGGCGCCAACCGGTCAGATCGCAGCGCGGTGCGCACGGCGCTGTACCGCCAGCGCCTGCCCAGCCAGACCCTGACCGCCTTGCTGGCCACGCAACGCGAGCACTCGGCGGGCTTTGGCGGCGGTACCGCTTTCTTTGGCTTGGCTGGCGCAGCCGATGAGGGCGATGACTGGACCTGCGACCGCCGCGAGTGCTTTGACGCCCGCGGCCGCCTGGCGCTGCCCGACCACTTGGGCCAAGGCAGCGGCGATGGGCTGGACCCCTGCGCCGCGCTCTCCACCCGGCTGGACCTGATGCCCGGGGAGGATGCCCAGCGGGTGTTTCTGCTCGGCTACGCCGGCACGGTGGATGCCGCACGGGCCCTGGCAGCGCAGGCCGCGCTGGTTACCGCGGCGCAGCGGGTTGGGCAAGTCACCGGCCAGTGGGCGGTTCTGCTGGGTGCCACCACCGTCAAAACGCCCGACCCGCTGTTTGATGCCATGGTGAACCGCTGGCTGCTGTACCAGACGGTCTCCTGCCGGTTGTGGGCCAAGGCGGGCTTTTACCAGGCCGGCGGGGCGACTGGTTTCAGGGACCAGTTGCAAGACGCCATGGCGCTGGCCTGGGCGGAGCCTGGGCTGCTGCGGCAACAAATCATTTTGGGGGCGTCGCGCCAGTTTGCGCAGGGCGACGTGCAGCACTGGTGGCATGCGCCGGGTGGTGCCGGCGTGCGCACGCACTTTTCTGACGACCTGCTGTGGCTGCCCTACGCGGTGCACCACTACGGTCGCGTCACGGGTGACGCCACTTTGCTGGACGAGCACGTGCCATTTCTGGAGGGCATGGCCATTCCGCCCGGGGCCGAAGACGCGTACTACACCCCCACGGTGAGCGCCGAGCAGGCGTCGGTGTACGAGCACGCGGCGCGCGCGATTGACCACAGTTTGAGGGTCGGCATCCACGGTTTGCCGCTGATGGGCAGCGGCGACTGGAACGACGGCATGAACCGCGTGGGCATTGAGGGCCGGGGCGAGTCGGTCTGGCTGGGCTGGTTTTTGTG
>CAZLRQ010000290.1:0-2946 GCA_964562035.1 uncultured Rhodoferax sp.
ATGAACTTTTCAATTCCTGACGATCTGATCGCTTTGCGGGACCGTGTGCGCGGCTTTGTTGCGGCGCAAGTGATTCCCTTCGAGGCCGACAGCCGCCTCACCGCCCATGGCCCCTCGGAGGCCTTGCGCGATGAATTGGTGGGCCTGGCCCGCGAGGCGGGTTTGCTCACCCCCCACGCGTCGCGTGAAATGGGCGGGCTGGGGCTGTCGCATGTTGAAAAAGCGCTGGTGTTTGAAGAAGCCGGTTACTCCCGCCTGGGCCCCACCGCGCTGAACATTCATGCCCCCGATGAGGGCAACATCCACCTGATGGAAGCGGTGGCCAGCGACGCGCAAAAGGCCCGCTGGCTGCTGCCGCAGGTGCAGGGTAAAACCCGCTCCTGCTTTGCCATGACCGAGCCGTCGCCGGGCGCCGGTGCTGACCCGTCGATGTTGATGACCACCGCCGTGCGCGATGGTGATGACTACGTGATCAATGGCCGCAAGTGGTTCATCACCGGCGCGGAGGGTGCCTCTTACGCCATCATCATGGCGCGCATGGAAGATGGCTCGGCCACGATGTTTTTGGCGGACATGCCCCAGCCGGGCATCCGCGTGGTGCGCAGCATGAATGCCATGGACAGTTGCTTTACCGGTGGCCACTGCGAGGTGGTGTTTGAGAACCTGCGCGTGCCGGCGCAAGACGTGCTGGGCGAGGTGGGCAAGGGCTTTCGCTATGCCCAAATTCGGCTGGCGCCCGCGCGTTTGACGCACTGCATGCGCTGGTTGGGTCAGGCCCGGCGGGCGCACGACATTGCGGTGCGTTACGCCAGCGGGCGTCAGGCTTTTGGCAAGCCGCTGATTGAGCACGAGGGCGTGGGTTTCAAACTGGCCGACAACGACATGGACTTGCAAACCGCGCGGCTGCACATTTGGCACACCGCCTGGCTGCTGGACCAGGGCGACCGCTGCAATTTTGAGTCGAGCCGCGCCAAGGTGGTGTGCTCCGAGGCTTTGTGGCGCGTGGTGGATCGCTGCGTGCAAATTCTGGGCGGGCAGGGCGTGACCGAAGAGCAGGCGGTGATGCGCATCTTTCTGGACATGCGCGCCTTTCAGATTTACGACGGCCCCAGCGAGGTGCACCGCTGGAGCATGGCGCGCAAGATCGGGCAAGCGCAGGAGGCTCAGTAATGGCGGCGCCTGAACGCATTTTTCGCCTGGACGGCAAACTGGCCCTGGTCACTGGCGCGTCCAGTGGTCTGGGGCAGCATTTTGTGTCGGTGTTGGCCGCTGCCGGGGCACGGGTGGCATTGGCCGCACGGCGCGTGGACAAACTGCAAACCATGGTCAACGACCTGGTCGCGTCCGGCATTGAAGCGCGGGCCTTTGCCATGGATGTGAGCAATGCGGCCAGCGTGGCCCAGGCCTTTGACGCCATCAGCGCCTGGGGCACGCCTGACATTGTGGTGAACAACGCCGGGGTGACGGTGACCAAGCCGGCGCTGGCGCAAACCGAGCAGGATTACGACCAGGTGCTGGACACCAATTTGAAAGGTTGCTGGCTGGTGGCCACCGAGGCCGCGCGGCGCATGGTGGCGGCCAAGCAGCCGGGCAGCATCATCAATGTGGCGTCCATTCTGGGCGAGCGCGTGGCCGGCGGCGTGGCGCCTTACGCCATTTCAAAAGCCGGCGTTGTGCAGACCACCAAAGCCTTGGCGCTGGAACTGGCGCGCTACCGCATCCGGGTGAATGCCTTGTTGCCGGGCTATGTGGTGACCGACTTGAACCGGGATTTCCTGACCAGCGACGCCGGTGAAAAACTCAAGGCCCGCATTCCCAGTCGCCGGTTTGGCGAAATGTCCGATCTGGACGGCCCCTTGTTGCTGCTGGCGTCTGACGCGGGTGCGGCTATGTCGGGATCGTCTATCGCCGTGGACGGCGCCCACTTGGTGAGTTCTTTATGAATCCGGTTTTTGATGTTGCGGCCGTTCAGGCCTATTTGCGTTCGCAGGGCCTGTGTGGCGCCGGCACGCTGTCGGCCACGGTGCTGTCCGGCGGCCAATCCAACCCGACCTACCGCCTGCAGTGCGGCCGTGAGCAGTATGTGCTGCGCAAGAAGCCGGCCGGCACGCTGCTGGCGTCGGCTCACGCGATTGACCGTGAATACCGGGTCATGAAGGCCCTGGGCGGCACCGCCGTGCCGGTGCCCCGCATGCTGGCCTACTGTGAAGACGCCGAGTTGCTGGGCACACCCTTTTACGTGATGGAGTTTCTCGATGGCCGGGTCATGGTCGATCAGTCTTTGCCCGGCATGAGCCCCACGGAGCGGGGTGAAATCTACACAGAGATGAACCGCGTGCTGGCCGCCCTGCACCAGGTGTACTACAACGCGATCGGGCTGACGTCGTTTGGCAAACCGGGCAACTACTTTCAGCGCCAAATTGAGCGCTGGTCCCGGCAGTGCCGTGCGTCAACCTTGCCACTGGGGGCGTCCATGCAGAAACTCATGGACTGGCTGCCGCAGCATATTCCCCAGGGTGATGAAACGACCATCGTGCATGGCGACTACCGCCTGGACAACCTGGTGTTTCATGCCCATGAGCCGCGCATCATTGGGGTGATTGATTGGGAGCTGTCAACGCTGGGCCACCCGCTGGCGGATTTGTCGTACCACTGCATGAGCTGGCACATTCCGCCCGCCTTGTGGCGCGGCATTGCCGGTCTGGATTTGGCGGCGCTGGGCATTCCCAGCGAGGCCGCCTATGTGCAGCAGTACGCCCAGTCCACCGGCCGCGACCGCATCGAGCACTGGGACTTTTACATGGCCTACAACCTGTTCCGCATGGCGGCCATTTTGCAGGGCATTGCCCAGCGCGCCCATGAGGGCAACGCTGCCGCCCCGGATGCAGTGGAGACCGGGCGCAAGGCCCAGCCGCTGGCCGACATTGGCTGGCAGTGCGCGCAGCG
>CAZLRQ010000291.1:0-1171 GCA_964562035.1 uncultured Rhodoferax sp.
GTGAAGTTGGTTTGACTGGTAGCCGTTGGGGCATGAAAGGTACTGAAGATCTGGGCGGCGGCTTGATGGCCAACTTCGTGCTGGAAAGTCGTTTCAATGTGGATGATGGTGATTCTTCGACTGCAAGCGGCCTCAAGGGTGGCTTTAATGGCGATGCTTACGTTGGCTTGAGCGGCGGTTTCGGTGCTATACATCTGGGCCGCAACTATTCCGTGTTTGACTCGGTCAAAGCTATTGCCGTTGCGAGCAACGTGTTTGACTCCAACGGTCTGACTGCTAACGTTATGCCATCTTACGAAGCGCGTGGTGCTAACACGGTCAAATACGTATCGCCAAGTTTCTCTGGTTTCAATGTCGCTGCCAGCGTGGCTCTCGAAGAGACCAACGCTGTCGGTACTGAAAACACCAACTCCTTGGGTCTGTTCTACGCTGCCGGTCCTTTGAAAGCCGCTTTGGGCTTGCAAACCCGTGCAACTGGTGACAACACTATCTTGAGCGCTGACTACAACTTTGGCGTAGCTTCTGTTTCTGCTGGTTACAGCACTTTTGATGCAAACGGCGTGGCTGACGACGCATCCGGTGTGGCAGTTGGTGTCACCATGCCTGTGGGCGCAATGAAGTTCTCGGTTGGTTACTCGAAAGGTAAAACTGAGACACAAGCCGGAGCCACTGTGACTGACCTGTCCAGCTTGGGTCTGGGCGCAACTTACTCTTTGTCCAAGCGCACAACTTTGTATGCTGGTTACAACGACAAGAAGACAGACAACGCTGCTGGTGTGAAAACTGCCGGTACTCGTGTTTACGCTGCTGGCGTCCGTCACGATTTTTAATCTGACGCTGGCGTAAGCCAGTGCTGGACTGAAACCAAAAAGCCCCGCTGCAGTGATGCAACGGGGCTTTTTAACGTCTGAGCGATCTCACTTGGGTTGCTGAGATAAGTGCAGCCTCGTATCTTCGAGTTGTCTATTTTGATAGCTGCTTATCCATGACTGATAAGGGCTAGAGGCCTAAAAGGCTTGTATTTAATGTGGCGCGGGAATGCTCAAAAAAGAACCAGTGGCTAAACATCCGCGTTTTCCACGCAGGAATTTTAGAAATTTGCAGGTCCTAGTTTTGGATGAGGGTGTTATGGGTCACTCGGTGTGTTGAAGGACCGAAGCACCCGAATACG
>CAZLRQ010000291.1:1271-2945 GCA_964562035.1 uncultured Rhodoferax sp.
TGGCGAGATTCGCCTGAGGGCATTGGGTTACCTGGATGGCCGCCTACATGCATTGGTGTTCACTGAAACCGCCAAAGGCATTAGGGTCATTAGTTTTCGCAGGTCCAACAAGCGTGAGGTGCTAATTTATGAACAAGAAACCAAATCCTGAAAGGATTGACATCGACAATCCGGAGTGGACTGCGCGTGACGTAAAAACCGCTACGCCTTTTTCTGGTTTGCCTGTTGCTTTACAGGCAAAGTTGGGTGGACGGGGGCCGCAAAAAAAGGCCCCCAAGGTGTCCACAACCATCCGACTGTCGCCCGACGTTGTGCAAGCCTTTCGGTCAGGGGGCGACGGTTGGCAAACCCGTATTGATGCCGCACTGAAAGACTGGCTGCGCACACACTCTGCGGTGTGATGTTTGAGGTACTTGGGTTTCTTCAGGCGTTACATGGATTGCGGACCTGCCCAGCAAAGACAGGCAATTTTGATTGTCATCCTGGACGTGGTCCGGGATCCATGAATTACGGGCTAAGTTCTGTGGATTGCGAGTCGGGGCTCGCTACGACAGCGTTCGCGCCCTCCGCCGCCACCTCCACCAAGCAGTCATAAAACGTCGGTGCCCGGCCCAGATCGGTCAATTTCTGGCTGGTGAGTTCGTTCACGTTGGTGCCGTCCAGTCCCAGTTTGCGCCACCAGATGCCCAGGCCGTTGACCACGCCGGGGCGGGCGCGTTGGGACACCCGGGCTGTGCAGCGGTAGGTGCCGCGCTGGTTGAACACGCGCACGGTGTCGCCACTCTGAATACCGCGCAGGGCGGCGTCGTCAGGGTGCATTTCCAGCAGGGGTTCGCCTTCGATGTCGCGCAGGCTTTTGACGTTGACAAAGCTGGAGTTGAGAAAGTTGCGCGCCGGGGGCGAGATCATGGCCAGCGGGTAGGCGGCTGATGTGTTGAAGGCCTCGTGGTTGGGCACATGGTCGGGCAAGCCGTCCAGGCCTTGCGCGGCCAGTCGGGCGCTGAAAAACTCGCATTTGCCGGAGGGCGTGGGGAAGTGGCCTGCGGCAAACGGGGCATCCAGGGTGGCCACAGTGGCAAAGCCTTGGGCCAGCAGGGTGTCAAAGCTCACCGCGTCGCCGTAGGCCTGGCGGCACAGGGTTTCGTCGTCGTCAGCAAAGCAGGCGTCGTTAAAGCGTGTGTCTGTGCTGGCCATGCGTTGGGCCAGTTCCCTGAAGATCTGGGTATTGGTTTTGGCTTCGCCTAAGGGGGCAATGGCCGGGCGGTTCAGCAGCGCGTCGGTGTGGCCGTAGCTGGAGTGCACGTCCCAGTGCTCCAACTGTGTGGTGGCGGGCAAGATGTAGTCGGCGTAGTCGGCGGTGTCGGTCTGAAAATGCTCCAGCACCACGGTGAACAGGTCTTCGCGGGCAAAGCCTTGCACCACACGGCTGGAGTCGGGTGCCACCGCCACGGGGTTGCTGTTGTAGACGATGAGCGCCTCAATGGCCGGGCCAAACGCGGCGCTACTCTGGCGCAGCAGGTCGTCGCCAATGGTGCTCATGTTGATGGTGCGCGGGGTACGCCCGGCCAGCAGGTCGGGCCGCTGCAGGGTGGCGCGCTGCACCGGGAACAGGCCAGAGCTGGACAGCAGCACGCCGCCAGCGCGGTGCCGCCAGGCGCCAATCAGCGCGGGCAG
>CAZLRQ010000292.1:0-2929 GCA_964562035.1 uncultured Rhodoferax sp.
AGCCCACAAAACATGAGCGGCACAAATTGCTGTGCCAAAAAAGTGGTTTCCATTTATTTCTCTCCGGCCAGCAGGGTGGCAGTTTTAGCTTCCAGCTCTTCCAGGTGCTTTTGCTCGTCGGACTTGTTGTCTTCGCTGCTGAGCACATCGGGTCCTTGACCCCGCAGGAACGCCACCCGTTTGATCAACTCGGACAGGCTCTGCAGCAGCAGCAGCCCGAATCCCAGGGGAATCATGGCGTAGGCGGGCCAACGGATCAGTCCACCAGCGTTTTGCGACATTTCACCGCTGGCCAGCGCGCGTGTGAAATAGGGCCAGCTCAGGTCAATCGTCATCACGCAAAGCGGCAGCAGCACGGCCACAATGCCCACAATATCGACCCAGTTGCGCGTGCGGTCGCTGAGTTTGTTGGAAATGAAGTCAATGCGAACATGTGAATTTCGCAAAAAACCATAGCCCGCGCCCAGCATGAAGACCGCGGCAAACAGGTACCACTGAATTTCCAGCAGGCTGTTGGAGCTGACATTGAAGACCTTGCGCACGATGGCATTGCCGGCGCTGATGAGTGTGGTGGCCAAAATAAGCCACATGGTAAATTTGCCAACCCCGGCGCTGATCTTGTCGATCAGCCGGGACAGCGCGAGCAGAGGTGTCATATCGTCTCCAGTTTCATGAATCGTGAGTAGTGCCTTGGCGATCTCGGAATCGAACCCAGTCGTTGCTGGTCGCACAAATGTTCAAGGTTAACCTTTTTGAACGGCAAATTCTGAGTGCCGCGGCTTGTCAATATGGCGAAAAGCCTTGGTTGGCAGGGCGCGTAGCTTACCAAAACCTGTCACTTGCTTTAAAAGAGACACTTCTGAAAGGGCGTCGTCATGATCAAAACAGGCCACCTTGCCATTGATTCGCCAGACATCCGGCGTGCCGGGCGCGACGTGCTGTCGCTCGCGCTGATGGACGCGCGCAACCACAGCTTGTATTTGCTGATGCATGGCGAACAGACCCTGCTCGACGCTGTGTCCATGCTGCCTGAGCGCACACCCACTTTGTGGAAGATGGGGCGCCTGGGTTGGTTTCAGGAACGCTGGGTTGGGCGCAATCTGCAACGCCATCTGGGGCGCCGCGCAGACCCCACCGCCGCGCGCCTGCCTTCGCTGGCGCCCCACGCGGACCGCTGGTGGGAATTGGCGCCACCCAAGTTGGCCAATGGCGCGGAAAGCGACGGGCCTGACCTGGCCAGCACCCAAGACTATTTGCTGAACTCGCTGGAGTCCACACTGGAGCTGCTGGAAAAGACCCCTGAAACGGATGACGCACTGTACTTTTACCGCTTGGCGTTGTTCCATGAAGACCAGCAGGGTGAGCGTCTGATTGAGCGCGCTCAAATGCTGGGTCTGCCTTTGGGTATCAACCAGGCCAGCCCCGGGCCGGTGCGTGAGCCGCTGGGCATACCCGCCACGCGCTGGCCATTGGGCCACCACCCGGCGGACGGTGGCTTTGCGTTTGACAACGAGCAGCCCGCCCATGAGGTTCAGGTGCCCGAGTTCGAGATCGACGCCCAGCCGGTCACGTGGGCTCAGTTTATTGAGTTTGTTGACGACGGCGGCTACGACCGCGCCGAACTCTGGCACCCGCAGGGTTGGCAATGGGTGTGCCATGAGCCTGTGGATGCACTGACGCGTGCCACCGCGTCCAATGCGCCCAGCGGTGCGATCAGACAAGGCGTGAGCGGCACACGCCGAGCGCCTCGTTATGTGGAACAAATGGGCGTCGCCAGCGGCGCCGTCATGCAAACCCGGTTTGGTGTGCCCCGGCGCATGGTCGGTCACCAACCCGTGATGCATGTCACCTGGTGGGAGGCCGACGCCTGGTGCCGCTGGGCGGGCCGGCGCTTGCCCGCCGAGGTGGAGTGGGAGCTGGCGGCTCACACCGCCGTACGGCGTGGGTTTCGGTGGGGTGATGTCTGGGAGTGGATGGGCACCACGTTTCAGCCTTACCCGGGCTTTGTGGCCGATCCGTTCAGTGCTTATTCACAGGCAGGGTTTGGCACACACAAGGTACTGCGCGGTGCCTCGTTTGCCACCCGGGCGCGCATGAAACACCCCAAGTTTCGCCACTTTGCGCTGCCTGAGCGGGATGATTTTTTTGTCGGTTTCCGCTCATGTGCCGTGTGATGTTGCTTCTTTAATTTCAAAAGTAATAGCGGTTAACTTAATTCTGGCGAGAGCTAGAGGCTTATTTCACGCTTAATTCAGACGTCTGGCCAGTGCGGCGCTGTCAGCCCCAGTTCGGCCAACTCTTGCTCGCTGAACACGCGTGAGCGGGTGTGAAACGCTTTGCCCTCGGGGCCTTCCAGTGAAAAGGTGCCGCCGTGGCCCTCGATCACGTCGATGATGAGCTGGGTGTGCTTCCAGGTTTCGTACTGCGTGGTGCTGATGTAGAAATCGGCGTCGCCAATCTTGCCCAGAAACACGTCGCCCGCGCCCATGGTGATTTCACCCGGCAGGTAGCAATTGGCCGCGCTGTTGTCGCAGCAGCCGCCACTCTGGTGAAACATCACGGTGCCGTACTTTTGCTGCAAGAACTCAACGAGTTCCAGCGCCGCGGGGGTGGCAATCACTTTTTCAACCATGAGCTTCTCCAAAAAATGGCACACACGCAAGTAAACCGCTCCTCCCGATCTGTGAAGTGTCAAGCAAAGTCCAGCAGCGTGCGTTCGGTGTTTGACGGAGCGAAATTAAGGAGGAGGCTTGGGGCAAGCCCCAAGCCGGGGGACATTCGCGTAGTTAAACACCGAATGCGCGCTGCGGGTTAAAGCAACGCGCCGCGGGTTTAACGAAGGGAAGTCAACGAATCAAAAGAAACCCAGCTTGTTCTCGCTGTAGCTAACCAACAGGTTTTTGGTCTGCTGGTAGTGGTTCAACATCAT
>CAZLRQ010000293.1:0-2891 GCA_964562035.1 uncultured Rhodoferax sp.
GCGCGCGCGCACGTCTTCGCCTGACAGGGCGTACAGCAGTTCTTTCTGGCCGTTGCCCGACACGCCGGCAATGCCCACCACCTCACCCGAGCGGACCTCCAGCGAGATGTCGTCCAGGTCCACGCCAAACTGGTCTTCGCGCGCCAGGCTCAAGCCCTGCACCCGCAACACCGGCGCACCGGCGTTGGCAGTGCGGCGCGTCAGCAGCGGCGGCTCGGCGCCAATCATCAACTTGGACAGCGAGGCATTGGTTTCTTGCGCCGGGTTGCACACGCCGGTCACCTTGCCGCCGCGCAGCACGGTGCAGGCCGTGCACAGCTCGCGAATTTCGTGCAGCTTGTGGCTGATGTACAAAATGCTGCAGCCCTCGCTGGCCAGCTTTTTCAGCACCACAAACAGCTTCTCCACCGCCTGCGGGGTGAGCACCGACGTGGGCTCATCCAGAATCAGCAACTGCGGGTTGGTCAGCAGCGCGCGAATGATCTCCACCCGCTGCATCTCACCCACGCTCAAGGTGTGCACCGGGCGGCTGGGGTCAATGTCCAGCCCGTACTCGGACGCCTTGGCCACGATGCTGCGGGTGACTTCATCCAGGGAGAGGCTTTTGGCCAAACCCAGCCACACGTTCTCGGCCACGGTGATGGTGTCAAACAGGCTGAAGTGCTGAAACACCATGCTGATGCCCAGCGCCCGCGCCTCTTGCGGGTTGCGAATGTGCGCGGCCTGGCCGTTGAACAGCACGGTACCCGCGTCGGGCTTGACCGAGCCGTAGATGATTTTCATCAGGGTGGACTTGCCAGCGCCGTTCTCGCCCAACACCGCGTGGGTTTCACCGGGCATGACGGTCAGAGACACGTCACTGTTGGCCACCACGCCGGGGTACCGTTTGGTGATGCCGGTCAACTGCAATCGGGGCGTGGTCATGGGGCAGGCGCTTTCTCGTTTTTCTTTAATGTGGCGGCCACGGACTTCACCCGTTCCCGCAGCCACCGGGCGGAGGCTGAAGTATGGGTGCGCTCATGCCAGAGTTGGTAGTACATCATGCGCGGAAACACAAGAGGGCACGCCAAAATGCTGAGCGGCAGGCTGTCCACATAGCGCTCGCAGTACTGCCGTCCTGTCGTCAGCACAAGCAATGTTGATGCCACCATGGCCGGAATCAAACCAAAATGCGGGCAGCGCGCGGTGATGTTGCGCTGCAAACCCTGGCTGTCCAGGTAGTCGTCAATCACCCCCTTGGCGCCAGGGTGCGTGGCGGTGGGCGCAATGTGGTCGGCGGCCAGCCAGGCGCTGGTGTCCCAGCCGCGGCGCACTGCGGGGTGGTTGTTGGCCACCAGGCACACCACTTCGTCGCCAAACAGGCGCCCCAGGTGCAAATCGTCCGGCGGCGTGGCCCAGTTGCCAATGACCACATCCACCTCACCCAGCGCGAGTTGCGTGCGGTAATCCGACGCGGCCGACAAGGGGTGAATTTCAATATGGCACAGCGGCGCCTGGGTTTTGATTTGCGCCACCAACTGGGGCAAAAACCGCGGGTCCAGGTAGTCACTGGCGGCCACGCGAAAGACGTGGTGGGCCGTCAGGGGCTCAAAGCCACGGGCGTCTGAAAACAGCATTTCAGCGGCACGCAAGATGCTGGCCGCCGGCTCCACCATGCGCAAGCCGGCGTCGGTGGGCACCATGCCCCCCCCTGAACGCACCAGCAGCGGGTCCCCCGCAAAGTCACGCAGCCGCTTGAGCGTCGCGCTCACCGCGGGCTGGTGCATGCCCAGGCGGATGGCGGCTTTGGAAACGCTGCGTTCGGTTAGCACGGTGTGAAGGACCCTGATCAAGTGAAGGTCGATCTTGTCGAAAAGGCCGTGGTCTCTCATACCATGATGAAGATGAGTGTCATATGCTGTGGCGTATGGGCGTGTTGCCTCTGCTGATCTACCCTGACACCGAACTTTTTGAGCTTGTGAGCCTGTCATGACCCCCCAAATTCTCCAATTTGTCCGGCGCGGCGAGATTGTCGCCTTAAACAACATCGCCCCCACCCGCACCCTGCTGCAAGTGCTGCGCGAAGACCTGAACTGCAGCGGCACCAAAGAGGGCTGCAACGAGGGCGACTGCGGCGCCTGCACCGTGGTGCTGGGCGAAGCGGTGAACGGCCAGGTGCACTACAAGGCTGTGAATAGTTGCATCCGCCTGGCGCATTCGGTCAACGGCCTGGCACTGTGGACCGCCGAAGACCTGGCTGCCCCCGACGGCACCCTGCACCCCGCCCAGGAAGCCCTGGTGCAGTGCCACGGCAGCCAGTGCGGCTTTTGCACCCCCGGCTTTGTGATGAGCCTGTTTGGCATGTACCAAAACCACACGGCCAAGGGCCAGCCCATCACGCGCACGCTGGCGCGCGAAGAACTCTCGGGCAACTTGTGCCGCTGCACCGGCTACCGGCCCATTCTGGACGCCGCCCAAGCCATGGCCACCCTGCCCCCCCAAGAGGTGGATGAAACTCTTTTGCTACAACAATTAGAGCTACTAACCCATACTGAAAAAGGGCTAGAGGCCAATTTGGCTTATATGTCACCCACCACCCTGCCCGCCCTGCTGGCGGCCCGCGCGGCCCACCCGGCAGCGCAACTGGTGGCGGGTTGCACCGATGTCGGGCTGTGGGTGAACAAGCTGCACAAAACCTTTGCCCAGGTGCTGGACGTCACCCGCGTCCAGGCGCTGCGCCAGATTGAAGACACACCGCAACACATCGCCATTGGCGCGGCGGTGACGCTGACCGACGCCTTTGCCGCGCTGGTAGCAAACCGCCCACAGTTGCATGCCTTTGCCACCCGCTTTGCCGGCCTGCCGGTGCGCAACGCCGGCACACTGGGCGGCAACGTGGCCAACGGCTCGCC
>CAZLRQ010000294.1:0-2881 GCA_964562035.1 uncultured Rhodoferax sp.
CATCGCCACCACTTCCATCGGCACGGGCTTGCCGCGCACGATGGCGTTGATTTTCGTGCCAAGTGCCGAGAACTCAGGCGCCACGTAGCCCATGGCGACCGGCTCGTCGATGGTGGGGCCCAGCAAACCGCTGGTGACTTCGCCAATGCGTTGGCCGCTTGGGTCTTGCAGCTCGGTGTGGTCGCGCACGGGAACGCGCACCAGCGCCCGCAGTCCAACACGCTTTTTCAAGCATTTTTGGCCTGTAGCCCCCGTCCCGTCTGGGAGTTGTGCTAGTATTTTTGTAGCGCCAGGAAAACCGCCAGCGCGGGCGCCACCGGCACGCCGCACTTTCTGCATGGCCCAGTTCAGGCCAGCTTCGACCGGGGTGGTGGTGGTGTCAATGTCATTGCCGTAAAGGCACAGTCCGGCCTCTAACCGCAGGGAGTTGCGCGCGCCCAGGCCAATGGGCTTGACCTCGGGTTGCGCCAGCAGGGCGTGTGCCAGGGCTTCGGCCTGCATCTCGTGCACGGAAATCTCGAACCCGTCTTCACCGGTGTAGCCGCTGCGCGTCACAAAACACTCGACCGTTTGGTGCGCGCCGTGGCTGTTGCAGGCAATGTGGAAGGTGCCGCCAGTCATGAACACCAGCTTTTCAATGCCGGGGCACAGGCGTTGCAACACGGTCACAGCCTGCGGACCTTGCAGCGCCAGCAGCGCCATCTCGGGCATGGGAATGACTTGGCAGCGCTGGCCAATGCTGGACTGTATGTGCGCGATGTCACCCACCTTGCAGGCGCCGTTGACGATGACAAAAATCTCACCGTTACCTTTGTTGAAGAACATCAGGTCGTCAATGATGCCGCCCTCGTCATTGAGCAGCAGGCCGTAGCGCTGCTTGCCCACCGGCAGGTCCATCACGTCCACCGGCATCAGGCTCTCAAAAGCCGCCGCTGCATCGGGCCCCACCAGGCGCAACTGGCCCATGTGAGAGACGTCAAACAAACCCGCGGCCGTGCGCGTGTGGTGGTGTTCGGCCATCAGCCCGGCGGGGTATTGCACCGGCATGGCGTAGCCGGCAAATGGCACCATGCGCGCGCCCAGTGACACATGCAGGTCGTTCAAGGGGACTTTGAGAAGGTGGTCAGGCGTGGCAGACATGGGCGGACTCCAGAAACAAACAGGGGCATATCGATCCACGGGCCTGACCAAACGTCAAAACCGTGGGCTGCCCCCGCTGTCCGCTTTACCTGAGAGATTCGCCGGGCCAGTACAAGCCACGGTGTGATGCCGTGATGGCCTGTCGACTGCGGTTTGCTCCTTCGGTGGGCCCAATCCGGTTGGGCCTCTCTCCAGTGGGGAAACGTCAGCAGGTGGTGCAACCTGCCAGCGCCTGTCAGTCCTTTTGCCTGAGCGTTCAAACCACTGTAATCAGCGGTTCTGCGCCTTCGGCGGTCACCTCAAGGGGCGACTCTCTCCTGACGGAGACGGATTCTAAACGAAGCAAAATGAGCGCCAGGCCACGGCCAGGGCTCAAACTCGGTGGTGAGGTCGCGCGGATTGCGTGAAATCAGGCCGCTGGCGCATAAAACCGGACCTGGTTACGTCCGGCTTGTTTGGCCTGGTACATGGCCATATCGGCACATTTGAGTATGTCGTCCTGGGTGGACTGGTCGCTGTTGAACAAGGTCACGCCGATGCTGACCGAGCAGTAATGCTCGACGACGCCTTTGGTGTGACCATCCAGCTGGACGGGGAGCCGGTGGGGTTGGGACAAGGCGGCATGTATTTTGGCTGCGACCCTGTTGGCTTGTGCCATTGAGGCCTTGTATTCTGGGGCCAGCTCTCCGAGCATCACCACAAACTCGTCACCGCCAAAGCGGGCGACCGTGTCGGTTTCGCGCACGCAACTGGTTAACCTGGCTGCTACTTCAATCAGCAGCAAATCGCCAACAGCGTGGCCATGGGCGTCGTTGAGTGGCTTGAAGTTGTCCAGGTCAAGGAACATGACGGCACCAAAGTGGCCCTTGCGTTTGCTGCTGCTGATGGCCTGTTGCAAGCGCTGGTTGAGCAGCCAGCGGTTGGGGAGTTGGGTCAGGTCGTCGTAGAACGCCAGGTGGCGCACTTGTTCCTCGGCTTTTTGGCGCTCCGCCATTTCCAGGTTCAGTTGGTTCAGCGCGTTTTTGGTGGCGTCTGCTGCGTGGCGCCATTTTTGGGAGTAAGCCACGGCCTTGGCCAGTGCCAGGGCCATCAGCAAACCAAATGCCAGCATGAATTTGCTCGCCAGCCCAGCCGCCACCGAGTCCCCCTGCAAGGCTTGCCAGAGCGTGATGGTGATGCTCATGGTGAGCACGCCAATCGCCCAGGGCTGCCATTTTTGGGGGTTTATGTCGGTTTGCCATGCGAAGGCAACCAAGCCGCCACCCAGAAGCATGAATCCCATAGCCGTGTGGATCGCCATGCGGGTGAGGTTGCCCCAGCCGTAGGCCGTTGGCATGCCCACCACGTAGCCGATCATGGGCACAATACTCAGCCCGATGAGCAGTGACGACAGCAGGCAGACTGTTTGCCAGTGATGCCCGCCACGCCGTGCAAGCCCGGCCATCAGCAGCGCGCTGCCAGCGAGTGTGAAGCACAGTGCCGTATTGGGCGCCATTCGTCCCGGTTGTGGGGTGGCGACGGTGATGTAATGGCGCATGAAGAGCTGGTCCAGCCCGAGGTCCAGCGCAAAGACATGTTGCCCCAGCGTCAGGCTACCGATCAGGCCCACGGCGCCGCCAGTCCAAAACGTGACACGCCAATGTTCGTTTTGCGCGCTCAAGAGGCCGGCGCCAGCCAGCAAAAAACCCAGCGCTGTGTTGTATTGCATGGGCACAAAGCTGGGGTGAATCTGGATGACGAG
>CAZLRQ010000295.1:0-2879 GCA_964562035.1 uncultured Rhodoferax sp.
TAAATGGCGCGCCCGGCCATCACCATCTTGAAGCCGTTGTAGTCCTTGGGGTTGTGGCTGCCGGTGACCTGAATGCCACTGGTGCACAGTGTGTTGGCGGCAAAGTACAACATGGGCGTGGTCACCATGCCCACGTCAATCACCTCCATGCCCACAGCGGCCAGCCCCCTCATCAAGGCCGCACTCAACGCTGCGCCGCTGAGGCGGCCGTCGCGCCCCACGGCCACCGCCGTCTCGCCCTCACGGCGCGCCACCGTGCCAAAGGCCCGGCCCAGCGCCTCGGCCATGGCCTCGTTGATGGTGCTGGGCACAATGCCCCGAATGTCGTAGGCCTTGAAAATGGATGCTGACAGCTGCATGGCGAGGTTCCCTTGAAAGTGGTGATTTTGATCAATCGATGCTGCAGAATTGTAGGCGGCTACCGTGGCTGCAACATGCTCGACCAACCTGGCGACAGGGACGCAGCGCGCGTATCATGCCTGTTCACCACACCCTTGCTGCAGCGTTGAACCGATCTGACTATTGCTACTTTATAGATAGCTAGTAACGCAAGCGCATCAAGGGCTAAAGGCATATTTGTCATGAAATACCCACATCACACCGTTCAGTCTGACTACGCCAGCCCACTGGGCCGCATGATTCTTGCTGCGGCAGATGGCCAACTGGTGGGGGTTTGGTTTGAAGACCAGCGCCACCTGCCTGACCTCACGCAGTGGCCGGTGGCCCCGCAAGAGCCCGTGCTACAGGAAGCATGCCGTCAACTCGCGGCGTACTTTGCCCGCCAACGGACGACGTTTGATCTGCCACTGTACCTGCGCAGCGGCACTGAATTTCAGCAAACCGTGTGGCGCAAGCTGCAGACCCTAGCCGCCGGCTCAACTTGCAGCTACACCCAACTCAGTGCCCTGGCCGGCCGGCCGGCCGCCGTGCGTGCTGTGGCAGGTGCGGTGGCTCGCAACCCCCTGAGTGTCGTGGTGCCCTGCCACAGGGTGCTGGGGTCGAACGGCGCCATGACGGGTTACGCTGGTGGTTTGCCGCGCAAGGCCGCCTTGCTGGAACTGGAGCGCAAGGCTTGAAAGCGGCCGCAACGGCGAAACCATGGGCGATTGAGTTCCTGCTGCTGTCGGCCATCTGGGGCTCGTCATTTTTGTTCATGCGCTTGGGCGCGCAAGACTTTGGCGCCCTGCCGGCTGCCGGCGTGCGGGTGGCCATTGCCTCACTGTTTTTATTCCCCTTGCTGCTGTGGAAAGGCCTGGGGCCCGAACTGGCCACGCATTGGAAAAAAGTGTTTTTCATTGGCCTGCTCAATTCTGGTATTCCGTTTGCCTGCATTGCCTTTGCCCTGCTGTCCATCAGCACCGGCTTGTCCTCTTTGCTGAACGCCACGGTGCCGCTGTTTGGCGCGGTGGTGGCGTGGCTCTGGCTGAAGGACCGGCCTCATGGCCTGCGCATTTTGGGTTTATTGATCGGGTTTTTAGGCGTGGCGATGCTGGCCTGGGGCAAAGCCAGCTTCAAGCCCGATGCCTCCGGCATTGCCACGGGCTGGGCCGTGATCGCCAGTTTGACCGCCTGCCTGTGCTACGGCATAGCCGCCAGTTATACCCAGCGCTATCTGACTGGCCTACCCTCTCTGGTGACGGCGACAGGCAGCCAAATGGGCGCCACCCTGGGGCTGGCGCTGCCGACTTTGTGGCTGTGGCCGGAAAAGGCACCCACCACCAGCGCCTGGCTCGCCTTGCTGGTGGTGGGTGTGCTGTGCACCGGTGTGGCCTACATTCTTTATTTCCGACTGATTGAAAAAGTGGGCTCCGCCCGCTCACTCACGGTGACCTTCGTTGTGCCGGTGTTTGCCGTCATCTATGGTGTGGTGTTTCTGGGTGAAACCGTCTCGAGCTGGATGTTGATCTGTGGCGCCATCATTGTGGTGGGCACGGCGCTGTCGGTGGGGCTGTTTAAGCCACGCCGCTAGTTGTTGAGGGCATCGCTGTGGCGCCCAGAGAAATTCTTCGGGCCACAGGCGAAGCCGTCATTATTTCAGCCACGGTCCCCTAACGGGCAACGGGCGGCGCGCCTGACATCAGCACACCCGCTGCACCGTAGCCATCAAATTCGACCTGGATCGAGTCACCCGCCTGAACCATTTGCACCAGCCAGGCACCTGTGGTCACCAGATCGCCAGCGCGCAACCCCCCTGTGTGTTGCACCGCGTGTTCAAAAAGCCAAGGCAGAGCGGAAAGCGGATCCCCTGTTGGATGTGCACCTGTTGCCTGCGCCGCCAATTGACCGTTCACCTGAATCTGGCAGCGCTGTTTGGACCAATCCAGGGCGTTGTTCATGCGATCTAAAGAGAACGGAAACTCGGTGCCGATCACCAGCCCGGCGTGCAAACCTTGATCCAAGAGCTTCCAGACCGGTGGCGCTGCCATGCCGCCCACGAGCCGGGTGTCAACAATTTCAATCGCGACGCAGACCGTGCCCAGGCACGCAATCACGTCTTGTGCACTCACGGGCGTGCGTGTGAGGCGAAACGCCAGTTCCGCCTCAACGGGCACTCGATCCTGCCCCGCCAACGCCCAAACCGCGGGGCTGGCTAACACGTGAGGTAAAGGCGCCGCAGTGTGGATCGGCAAGGCACCGACTTTCCAGGCCGTTGGACGATCCTCAAACCAGCCCAGCGCCTGTGCGACTGTCGCCTGAATGGCATAAGCGTCTTGAAGACTCAAACTCTCATCAAATTGCTCTGGTCGCCAGGGTTCACCTGAGCGGCGTGCCGTAACCAAAGCTTGAGCGATGTGGTGATGACTCAAAGAAAGTGTCATAAGTGTTCATTCATTGATTGCGATGGCGTCAATTTGACCAGAGCGCAGGGCAAGCGAGCG
>CAZLRQ010000296.1:0-2858 GCA_964562035.1 uncultured Rhodoferax sp.
GTGGTGTCGGGGTTGACCAGCAAAACGTAGCGGGTGGCTTGGTCGGGGTTGTCTTCGTCCAGGCGGGCGGTCCAGTCCAGCTCGTTCAGGGTTTCCAGCACCGGCTCCAGTTGCAACGCATCCACCCGAATGGCATGGGCCAGTTGCGCCATGGTGAGCCCCTTGGCACCGTCAACGCGCGCTCGCTCCAACTGCTGCAGGGCTTCCAGCGCCAGATGAAACTGAAAACCGTGCGACCGGGCCCGGCGCTGCACGCCGGACAACAAGCTGGGCAAATACGCCGCAATAACCGCCCCCAAGAGCACGATGACCCAGGCCACATAAATCCAGATCAGGAAAATGGGCACCGCCGCAAAAGCCCCGTACAGCACCGAGTAGGTGGGCACCTTGCCCAGGTACAGCACCAAAATTTTCTTGGCCAGCGCCAGACCGGCCGACACAAACAGCCCGCCGGCCCAGGCGTGGCCCCATTTCACCTGGGTGTTGGGCACATAGTGGTACAGCGCCGCCATGCCGCCGGCCACCATGAAAAATTGCAACACATCCAGCAGCAACTGAACCCCGTCAGGCATGACGCCCACCACCCCTTTGGACGCTGAAATGGCGTACGACGTCAGGGTCAAACTCACCCCCAGCAACAACGGCCCCAGGGTGACAGCCGACCAGTACACCAGCACCCGCTGGCCAAAGTGGCGCGGCTTGCGCACGCGCCAGATGTTGTTCAGCGTGCGGTCAATCGTCAAAATCAGGGCCAGCGCGGTGACCAATAGCACCAGCACGCCTGCCACCCCCAGCTTGCTGGCCTGGCCGGCAAACTGGTTCAGGTAGCCCAGCACCTGGCGCGCAATGGTGTCGGGCACCAGGCTTTCCACCAGCCACTTTTGCAGCACCAACTGAAACTTGGCAAACATGGGAAAGGCCGTGAAAACGGCCAGCGCCACGGTCATGAAGGGCACCAGTGCAATTGTGGTGGTAAAAGTCAGGCTGCTGGCAGTGAGGCCCAGGCGGTCTTCCCGAAACCGCTCTTGCAGAGTGAGCGCGGTGTTTTTCCACGGGAAATTGGCCAGGCTGGTCAACAAAGCTTCAAGCCGCTGGGGCCAAGTCTGAGCAGAAAAATGGGGCGAACGCATGGCCGCTATGATGCCATCCCAATGATTACTGAACCCAATACACCCTCTGCCTCCGTCACCACCACACGGGTTCTGGCCGTTGGCAGCCTGCTGGGCCTGATCGTGCTGGGCGTGGCCTGGGAACTGTTTTTGGCCCCTATCCGCCCGGGCGGTTCCTGGCTGGCGCTCAAGGTGTTGCCGCTGTGCGTGCCCTTGGCCGGCTTGCTGAAGAACCGCATGTACACCTACCGCTGGGTCAGCCTGTTGGTGTGGCTTTATTTCACCGAAGGTGCGGTGCGCGCCTACAGCGACAAACCGCCGGGCAACTACCTCGCCATGATCGAGGTGGTGCTGTGCCTGACGTTGTTCGTCGCCTGTGCACTGCATGTGCGCCTGCGCCTGAAAAACGCCGTCAAGAGCGACTGACACCATGCGCACCTTGCTGGACGACCTGCGCCACATCGTGGGTGCAGCCCATGTGTTTACCGACGGCGACCTGAGCGCTTGGGAGCAAGACTGGCGCAAGCGCTCGCACGGCAAGGCACTGGCCGTGGTGCGCCCGGCCAGCACCGATGAGGTCGCCCGCGTAGTCAAGGCCTGCGCCGCCTTTCGCGCAGCCAACCCCGACAGCGGCCTGAGCCTGGTGCCGCAAGGCGGCAACACGGGCTTGGTGGTGGGCTCCACGCCCGACACCTCGGGCCGGCAGATTGTGCTGAGCCTGCAGCGCCTGAATGCCGTGCGCCAACTCGACCCCCACAACCTGACCATGACGGTGGAGGCCGGTTGCATTCTGCAGACTCTGCAAGGCGTGGCCGAAGACGCCAACCTGCTGCTGCCGCTGAGCCTGGCCGCTGAAGGCACCTGCACCATTGGCGGCAACCTGGGTACCAATGCGGGCGGTACGCAAGTGGTGCGCTTTGGCAACGCCCGTGACCTGTGCCTGGGCCTGGAAGTGGTCACCGCGCAAGGCGAGGTGTGGCACGGCTTGACCGGCCTGCGCAAAGACAACACCGGTTACGACCTGCGCCACCTGTTCATTGGCTCCGAGGGCACGCTGGGCGTCATTACCGCAGCCACCCTCAAGCTCTTTCCCCTGCCAGCGGCACAAATGACGGCCTGGGCCGCTGTGCCCTCGCTGGACGCGGCCGTTGAACTGCTGGGCCTGGCGCACCGCCATTTAGGCGCAGGGTTGACCGGCTTTGAGGTGATGGGCGAATTTGCCTTGAGCTTGGTGGCCCGGCACTTCCCCGCCCTGCGCATGCCGATGCATGCCGGTTTTCCCTACTGTGTGCTGCTGGAAAACTCGGACCACGAGTCTGAAGCCCATGCCCGCACCCAGTTTGAACGCCTGCTGGAGAGCGCCCTGGACGAAGGTTGCGTGCTGGACGCCGTGGTGGCTGAAAACCTGGCCCAAGCCAACCAGTTGTGGCACGTGCGCGAGAGCATTCCCCTGGCGCAAGCGCTGGAGGGGCTCAACATCAAGCATGACATTTCCATCCCCGTGTCGCGCATTCCCGAGTTCGTGCGCACCACCGATGCCTTGCTGCAAGACGCCATTCCCGGCGTGCGCCTGGTCAATTTTGGCCACTTGGGCGACGGCAACCTGCACTACAACGTGCAGGCGCCCGCAAGCGTGAACGCCGCTGACTTTTTGCGTGACCAGGAAGACCAGGTGAACACACTGGTGTTTGATTCGGTGCACGCGTTTGGCGGCTCCATTTCCGCCGAGCACGGCGTGGGCAGCCTCAA
>CAZLRQ010000297.1:0-2826 GCA_964562035.1 uncultured Rhodoferax sp.
ACCGCTGTTGACCCGCCCGGAAGCCGACTTCAGCGCCGCCACGATTTGCTCCGCGCTGGCTTCGCTGTCGGCCGCAATCTCACCCCGCACTTCCACCAGGGCGGTATGCGGCGCGCTATTGGCCGGCGAATGGTGATGCTGCTGCCAGAACAAGGCCCAGGCCAGGAACGCCATCACGCTGCCGCAGCAGGCGGTGACTCGCTCGCCCCAGGGTGACTCAGTCATGGTGGTGAATGCCGAGGGCAAAGTGGCACCACGCCCCATCAAAGTGGGTGGTCAGCAAAACGGCCAGTGGGTAGTTTTGGACGGTCTCAAAGCCGGTGAGCAGGTGATGGTGGACGGCTTCCAGAAGCTGCGCGGTGACGCCCCGGTCAAGCCGGTGCCTTGGCAAGCGCCAGGCAGCAAACCGCTGAACGCGCCCGACAAAGCGGCACCGGCAACAGCCCCCGCAGCGTCCGCCCCGGCCAGCGCTGCCTCGGGCGCAGCGCGCTAAGGAGCCCCAGACATGGCTAAATTTTTCATTGACCGACCCATCTTCGCGTGGGTCATTGCGCTCTTCATCATGGTCATGGGCGGCGTGGCCATCACGCAGTTGCCCATTGCGCAGTACCCGCCGGTGGCGCCACCGGCCATCGTGATTGCCGCCACTTACCCGGGTGCCTCGGCCAAAACGCTGGAAGACAGCGTGCTGGCGGTGATTGAGCAAGAGATGAACGGCTCGCCCGGCCTGATCTACGTCGAGTCCGTGGCCCAAGCCAACGGCACTGGCACCATCACCCTGAGCTTTCAGCCCGGCACCAACCCGGAGCTGGCGCAGGTGGACGTGCAAAACCGGCTGGCACGTGCCACGCCCCGGCTCCCGTCTGCGGTGACGCAGCAAGGTGTGCGGGTCGACAAATCACGCAGCAACTTCCTGCTGTTCGCCATTTTGTCGAGCGACGACCCCGCCTGGAACCCGGTGGCGCTGGGTGACTTTGCCTCGCGCAGCGTGGTGCCCGAGTTACAGCGCTTGCCCGGTGTCGGCCAGGTGCAATTGTTTGGTACCGAGCGCGCCATGCGCATCTGGATTGACCCCGCCAAGCTGCTCGGCTTCAACCTCTCGGCGGCGGATGTGACCGCGGCCATTCGCGCACAAAACGTGCAAGTCTCGGCCGGTGAAATTGGCAGCTTGCCCAACGTCGCCGGGCAAGGCATTGCCGCAACGGTCGTGGTCAATGGCCAGCTGTCCACCGTCGAGCAGTTTGGCAATGTGATGTTGCGCGCCAACGCCGACGGCTCAACCGTGCGGCTCAAGGATGTGGCCCGCATTGAGTTGGGCGCGCAGGCTTACGCCACCTCGGCCCGTCTGAACGGCAAACCCTCCACCGGCATTGGCGTCCAGTTGTCACCCAGCGGCAACGCGCTGGCCACGGCCAAGGCCGTGCGCGTGAAGATGCAGGAACTGGAAAAGTTCTTTCCCCAGGGCATGACCTGGAACATTCCCTACGACAGCTCACGCTTCATCCAGATTTCGATTGAACAAGTGGCCGTCACGCTGTTGGAGGCGATTGCGCTGGTGTTTCTGGTGATGTTCCTGTTTTTGCAAAACTGGCGTTACACCATCATTCCCACACTGGTCGTGCCGGTGGCGCTGCTCGGCACCTTTGCCACGCTGCTGGCCATGGGTTTCTCCATCAACGTGTTGACCATGTTTGCCATGGTGCTGGTGATTGGCATCGTGGTGGACGACGCGATTGTGGTGGTGGAGAACGTCGAACGCATCATGAGCGAGGAAGGTCTGCCGCCGCTGGAGGCCACCCGCAAGGCCATGGGCCAGATTTCGGGCGCCATCATTGGCGTGACGGTGGTGCTGATTTCGGTGTTTGTACCGCTGGCCTTTTTCAGCGGCTCGGTGGGCAATATTTACCGTCAGTTTGCCGCCGTCATGGGCGTGTCGATTGCGTTCTCGGCGTTCCTGGCGCTGTCCCTCACGCCGGCCCTGTGTGCCACGCTGCTCAAACCGGTGGAAGCGGGTCACCAGCATGCCAAAACAGGGTTCTTTGGCTGGTTCAACCGGGGCTTTGCCAGCACCGCCAAAGGTTACGAGCGTGGCGTGTCGCGCATGCTGCCGCGCGCCGCGCGCTACCTGGTGATTTACGTGGCCATCGTCGCAGCCGCAGCCGTGGTTTACATGCGCTTGCCCACCTCGTTCCTACCCAATGAAGACCAAGGCACCATGCTGGTGAACGTGCAATTGCCACCAGGCGCGACGCAAGAGCGCACGCTGGCAGTCATGCAGCAGGTCGAAGGCTTCATGCTCAAGCAACCTGAAGTGCAGAGCATGGTTGGCGTATTGGGCTTCAGCTTCTCCGGTCAGGGCCAAAACGCGGCGCTGGCGTTTGTCACGCTCAAGGACTGGGCCGAGCGCAGCGCACCGGGCAGCAGTGCGCAAGACCTGGCGGGCCGCGCTTTCGGTGGCCTCTCCGGGATTCGTGACGCGTTCATCTTCCCCCTGAGCCCGCCCCCCATTCCCGAACTGGGCTCGTCTTCAGGCTTCAGCCTGCGCTTGCAAGACCGCGCCGGCCTGGGCCGTGAAGCCTTGCTGGCCGCGCGTGGGCAATTGCTGGGCATGGCCGCCAAAAGCAAGGTGCTGGCGCAGGTACGGCCTGACGGCCTGGAAGACGCACCGCAACTGCAGGTGGACATTGACCGCGACAAGGCCAGCGCCCTGGGTGTGGGCTATGACGCCATCAACGGCGTGATCTCTACCGCCTTGGGTTCAAGTTACGTGAACGACTTCCCCAACGCCGGGCGCCTGCAGCGCGTGGTGGTGCAAGCCGATGCGCC
>CAZLRQ010000298.1:0-2824 GCA_964562035.1 uncultured Rhodoferax sp.
CCAGCTTGGCGTAGCGCTCGGTGTTGGCGTCGTCCAGCGGCGCGTCCACCTCGTCGAGCAAACAGAACGGTGCGGGGTTGAGTTGAAAAATTGCAAACACCAGCGCAATCGCCGTCAGGGCTTTTTCGCCACCGGACAGCAAGTGAATCGTCTGGTTCTTTTTACCGGGCGGCTGGGCAATCACTTGCACGCCGGAGTCCAGAATTTCGTCGCCGGTGATGACCAGCCGGGCATTGCCACCGCCAAACAGCTCAGGGAACATGCGGCCAAAGTGCTCATTCACCGAGTTGAAGGTGCCCGAGAGCAACTCGCGGGTTTCGCCATCAATCTGCCGGATGGCATTTTCCAGCGTGGTCATGGCTTCGACCAGGTCCGCCGTCTGCGCGTCCAGAAAGTTCTTGCGCTCGCGCGCCGCGGCCAGCTCGTCCAGCGCGGCCAGGTTGACCGCGCCCAGCGCCGCAATCTCGCGGTTCAGCCGGTCAATCTCGCTTTGCAGGCCGGTCAGGCGCACGTTGCCACTCAAAATGGACTGGGCCACCACCTCCAGATCCGCCTGCGCGTCCAGCAGCAACTGGGTGTACTGCTCGTAGCCCAGCCGGGCGGCTTGTTCTTTCAGCTGGAATTCGGTGATGCGCTGGCGCAGCGGGTCAAGCTCGCGCTCCAGTTGCAGGCGGCGCTCGTCGCTGGCGCGCAGTTTGGCGGTCAGGTCGTCGTACTGGCTGCGCCGGGCGCCCAGCGACTGCTCGCGCTCCATCTTGGTGGCCAAAGCGGTCTGCAGGCCGCCCTGCGCGGCCGCGTCATTCAAGCGCGCCAACTCGTCACGGGCGCGCTGCTCTTCCGCGCCAATCGACGCGGCCTGCTGCGTGGCGGTCTCAATGGCGCGCGACAACTCGGCCTTGCGCGCCTCCAGGCTGCGCATGGAAAAGCTGGCCTCTTGCGCCTGGCGCTCCAGGCTGCGCTGCTGCTCCTTGCACTCGTTCAATTTGCGCTCAGCGCTGATGACGCGGTCATCCAACTGGGCGTGGCGCTCTTGCGTGTCGGCCAGTTGCATGTCGAGTTCTTCAAAGCGGCCCTCGGCCGTTACGCGGCGCTCTTGCAACTCACCCAGTTGGGCGTCGACCTCAGCCAGGTCGCTGGCGATTTGCGCACTGCGCTCGCGCATTTGCTGCGCGAGTTGGGTCAAGCGCAGCGTTTCCACCTGCAATTCGTGCACCCGGCTCTGGCTTTCACCGGCCTCACGGCGCACCGCCACCAAGCGCTGGGAGGCGTCGGCATACGCGGCCTCGGCACGCACCAGGCCTGAGCGAGACTCCTCGCTGATCATGGCCTGCGCGCGCAACTGCTTCTCTAGATTTTCAATTTCCTGGGCGCGGGCCAACAGCCCGGCCTGCTCGGAATCTGGCGCGTAAAAGCTGACGCTGTGGGCGCCCACCGCATGGCCGGTTTTGACAAAAATGGTTTCGCCCGGCTGCAACTGGCTGCGGCTGGCCAAAGCGTCTTCAAAACTGGAAGCGGTGTAACAGCCCTGCAGCCAGTCAGCCAACACCGCCTGCTGGCCCGCGTCATTCAGGCGCAGCAGGTCCGAGAGCCGGGGCAAGGCAGACGGCTTGGCGGGCAAGGCCGCCGCCGGCGGGCTGTAAAACGCCAACTTGGCAGGGGGCGCATCGTTGCCAAAAGCCCGCACCAAGTCGAGGCGCGAGACCTCCAGGGCACCCAGGCGCTCGCGCAAGGCGCCTTCCAGCGCATTTTCCCAACCCTGTTCAATGTGAATGCGGCTCCACAGGCCCTGCAAGTGTTCCAGCCCGTGCTTGGCCAGCCAGGGCTGCAACTTGCCGTCGGTCTTGACCTTTTCCTGCAAGGCTTTGAGGGCTTCCATGCGGGCCGACAACTCGGCCAGCCGGGCGGACTCGGTGTTCACGGCCTGCTGGCGGGTACGCCGGGCGTCGTCCAGCTGCGGCACTTCGTCCTGCAACTCAAATAATCGGGCCTCGGCCACCGCAGAAATTTCCTGGGCCTGGTCCAGCTGGCTTTGCAGGTTTTGCAGGCGCGCTTCATCGGGAGCGGCCAGGGCGTTGCGGTCGGCGCTCAGGCGCTCACGGCGGCCACCCAATTGGCGGGACTGCTCCTCAATGCTGCGCTGCTCGGCGGCCAGCACCTGAATTTGCTGCTGCACCTGGGCCACGCTGGCGCGCTGCTCGTTGGCGCCTTTTTGCGCCACGCGCAAGGCTTCTTCCAAGTCGGGCAGTTGCTGGGCCTGGTCTTCGACCTGGGCGGCCAGCAGCTCGGTTTTTTCTTCACCCAGCATCTCCAGTTCCAGCAGGTTCTCAATCTCGACCTGCGCGTCGTCCTGGCGCGTGGCCCATTGGGTGATTTGCTCTTTGAGGGTGACCAGGCGCAGTTCCACGCGCTGGCGCCCTTCCACCACAAAGCGAATTTCGGCTTCCAGACGGCCGACCTCGGTGCTGGCTTCGTAAAGCAGGCCCTGCGCCTGGTTGACCTGGTCACCCGCCGCGTAGTGGGCCTGGCGCACGGTCTCCAGCTCAGCCTCTATGTGGCGCAAGTCGGCCATGCGGCTTTCCAGCGCATTGACCGCGCCCAGACCGTCGGCCCGAACCTTGGCCTGGTCGGCCTCGGACTCGGTGCGTTTGATGAACCAAAGCTGGTGCTGCTTGAGCGTGACATCGGCGCTCAACGCGTTGTACTTTTTCGCCACCTCGGCCTGCTTTTCCAGCTTGTCGAGGTTGGCATTGAGCTCGCGCAAGATGTCTTCCACGCGGGTCAGGTTCTCGCGGGTGTCGCTCAGGCGGTTCTCGGTCTCGCGGCG
>CAZLRQ010000299.1:0-2814 GCA_964562035.1 uncultured Rhodoferax sp.
ACCACCGTGCTGGTGGTGCGGGCCACCCCCGGAATTGCCTTGATTTTGTAGAGCACTTCTTCCAGCGCCCGCGCGTGGGTGACGCGAATTTTGGCCAAAAAATCATACTCACCCGCCACGCTGTGCAGCTCCAGCACTTCAGGCATGGCACTCAGCATGGGGGCCACTTCGCGACAGTGGATGCCGCCATCGTTGCGAATGGCGACAAAGGCCGTGAAGCGCAAGCCCACCCGGTCCGGGTCAATGCGCAGCGAGAAGCGCTCAATCACGCCGCGCTCCACCATTTTTTTAACGCGCTCATGCACCGCCGCCGTGGATAAACCCACTTCGGCCGCCACCTCGGCGTAAGAACGTCGGCTGTCCTGGCCTAGCGCCGTCAAAATTCTTCCGTCGACATCATCTGTCAGTAAATTATCTTGCATATCGCCCAATATTCATTCAAAATTTGCCAATCCAGAATTTCGCCGGAAATTATCCATGTCTCATAACCATACGCCAGCTATTTTCAACCTGCGAGGGTTTGATGCGCAGTCTCTGCGCCTGGCCGGCGCCCTGTTGATTGTCTACCTGGTGTGGGGCACCACCTATTACGCGCTGGACGTGGCCATGCAATCCATGCCGCCGGTGCTCATGAACGGCGCCCGTTTTGTGACCGCCGGCGTGGTGATGCTGGCGCTGGCCAAGTGGCAGGGGCTGCCCTGGCCCACTGCCGCGCAGTGGCGCGCCAGCGCCCTCATTGGCACGCTCATGGCGTTTGCCGCCATGGGGCTGGTGGTGCTGGCGCAAAAGCTGGGCATTGGCTCCGGCCTGATGGCCACCGTGGTCACCACCATGCCCATGTGGCTGGCCTTGTGGACCCGCTGGGGCGGTGAGCCCGTGCCCCTGACCAGTTGGCTGGGCCTGGTGCTGGGCGCCACCGGCGCCCTGGTGCTGGCACTCGAAGGCGATTTTTCCACCACGCTGGTCGGCACGCTGTGCGCCTTTGGCGCGCCGCTGTGCTGGAGCCTGGGCTCGTATGCGTCGCGCAAACTGGTGCTCCCCGCCCCGGCCATGGCGTCGGGTGCGCAGTGGCTGATTGGTGGCTGTGTGGGCTTGGTGGTGGCCCTGGCGCTGGAGCCAGGTTCGGCGCAGTTTGATGTGCGCACTGTCACGCTGACCTCCTGGCTGGCCTGGCTGTACCTGGTGATCATGGGCACCCTGGTCACGCTCAACGCCTACCTGTGGTTACTGAAAAACACCACGGCCGCGCTGGCTGGCAGCTACTCGTTCGTCAACCCCATCGTGGCCCTGTGCGTGGGCGTGCTGCTGGGCGGCGAGCGGCTGACAGGGTGGGTCTTCGTGGCCATGCCTCTCATTCTGCTGGCGTTGGCCTTGATTCTCTACGGGCCCAGCCTGGTCCGCTATGTCAAGCGGAGCCCGGCGGTGTCAAGTTGCGCATGTGGCAGATCAAACGTGTGAGAGTGGCGCACCCGCGTCCTCGAGTACGTGAAAGACCCTGTGCCGCTGAACCAGTTCATGTGGATAACGCCTGTGGCAAATGCCCGTCGTGTCCGCAAGTAGGGCGTTGAGCACTGACATGACTGGCATTTTGTGAAGCTATATTGGCTACAATCGAAGCAAAATTGGCTTCATATGTTGACTGATCTCTTGTTTGGTACCTACCGCAAAAAAGTTTTGAGCCAGCTGCTGTTGCACCCGGACACGGACTACCACGTCCGTGAACTGGCCCGCCAAACCGGTACAGCACCCGGTACGTTGCACAAAGAATTGGTACGGCTGGCTGCTGTCGGACTGCTCCTGCGCAAGGAGCAGGGCAACCAAGTGCGCTACCAAGCCAACCAGCACTGTCCTGTATTTCCGGAGTTGGCCGGCCTGCTGCGCAAGACGACTGGCGCGGCGGAACTCTTGGCCAATGCGCTCATACCTTTGCAGCCAGCGTTGGCGCTGATCTTTGGCTCGGTAGCCAGTGGCACCGAAATCGCCAGTAGCGATGTTGATGTGCTGGTCATTGGTGAACTGGGCTTTGCCGATGTGGTGCAGGCCACCTACCCCGTCCAGGCTGAACTGGGCCGTGAGATAAACCCCGTGGTGTACAGCGTCCTGGAGTTTCAACGCCGCATTCAAGCGCAAGACCCGTTTGTCCACGACCTGCTGGCCAAACCTAAAATCTTTCTTGTAGGAACCGAACATGACCTTAGCCAACTTACTGGCCATTCAGCGGCTGCTGGCATTTAGCGCGACCCCACAAGGCGTACAGCGCCTGCTGACTGCTGCCGCGCGCAATCTGGCGGATGCCAAGATTACCCAACTCAGCCCTGAAAACCGCTTCGATGCCGCCTACAAGTGCATCATGCAGTGCGCCATGATTGGCTTGTGGGCGCATGGCTACCGCACCTCTACCAGCCAGCCTGGCCACCATCAAACTGCATTGCAGGCCTTGCCACTCACCATGGGGCTGCCTAACAGCGTCATCATCGTTTTGGACGCTCTACGCAAGCAGCGCAACCTGAATGACTACGAAGGTGATCCGGTGAGCGACAGCGTGGTGAGTGAGTGCCTTGTGCAAGCCGAAACCTTGCTGGCCCATACCCATCAATTTCTTCAGGCCCAGTTTGCCTACCTGCTGATCAAACCCAATAAAAACTGAAAATGCTCCATGCAGAGGGCAAGCGCCGCATTAACATTTTTATCTACGGACATTCAGATCTTCCAAGCGTATTTCAGGAGCCACGATGAACCCCAATAACCTCCCTCCCAAAGTCAAACTCGTCGACGTCGGCCCGCGCGACGGTCTGCAAAACGAGAAGCAGCCGG
>CAZLRQ010000300.1:0-2802 GCA_964562035.1 uncultured Rhodoferax sp.
CCAGGGCAATATCAGGACCAAAAGGAATCACCGCCCAAGCTGCCATCGCGGGCATGATGGTCATGATGGGCCCGATGAAAAACAACCCCTTGCTAGCGGCCGTTGGCAAAAGAATTTCTTTACCCAGCAACTTAAGCGCATCAGCAATGGGCTGAAGCAAGCCCAGCGGACCCACGCGATTTGGACCAACCCGAACTTGCATCCAGCCGAGAAACTTTCGCTCCCAAAGCGTGAGGTAAGCCACCGCACCCATCAAAGGCAAGACCACCACGACAATTTTGAGCAGAGTCCAAATAACGGGCCATATGACATCCGCCCACAACGCGGCAGCAAACAAGCCCAACCCAAAAGCGTAAATAGCATCGATCATGCTGCGATCTCCTGAGGCTGTTTTCCAGCTTGGGCATCAGCTGTCAATTGCAGCCCCGGTGAACGTCGCACCAAACCATCCAACGCATAAATAGAGGCGACACAAGGCTCAATATTGCTGACCGCCAAATCAATCGCTTCATCAGTCAAATTACTCAACAGAGCATTTGAAACTAATGATTTATCCAACGAAGGCAACCCAGGCACAGCCGCCAGAACCTCTTGAGAAGAATCGAAAGCGAATCCTGGCAAATCCATCATGTTGGCCAACACCCGTAACACCTTCCATGCGGGGCGGGTTTCGCCCAAAGGCTTAACCACGGCATGAAAACTCTGCATACGGCCTTCAGCATTGATAAAAGTGCCTGAAGTTTCTGTGAAAGGGGCAATAGGCAGGAGAACATCGCTGCAAGCCATATTGGCTTTGAACGGGCTAAGCGTGACGACCATCTGGGCTTTCGCCAAAGCAGACACCCCAGCAGCACCGGCCGCCGAATCGAACTCAGGCTCTGTATTCAGCAAAATCATGGCTTTGGGAGCACCATTGCCCAGCAGCATCTGCCCGGCGTTCTGGCCACCTGCGCCTGGCAAAGCGCCAACAAGTTGTGCGCCGACAGTGTTAGCAGCCTCGGTGAGGTAGCCGACTGTCGCACCCGTTTCCTGAGCAATCCAGTTAGCCAACGCCAAAAGACTGGAAGCATTTGGGTGATGCGCAGCCGCGTTACCGAGCAAAATGGCTTTGCGCTCACCCGCCAAGAGAGATCTGGCCATCGCTATGGCAACGTCATCGGCTTGAGCCGATACCGGTGCAGTCACGCTCTTTTCAACAGCGACGGCAGCAGCAACTTTGGCCAGGGCTTGAACCCAGGTGCCCGGATGACCAATAGAACTGTTCATGATGGGCATCGCCCAATCTTCAGCTTGAGCGGCGATGACATTGATCGCGCAACCTTTGCGAGCTGCCTGGCGAATTCGTTGCGCAAACAACGGATGGTCTTTGCGTAAATTCGAACCCACCACCAGCACCCGTTGCAGCTCTGAAAGAGAGGCAATCGAACAGCCCAGATAGCGAGCTCCAACCTGCTTGGAAAATTGTGCATGCCGCAAGCGATAGTCAATATTTGGGCTACCGAGCCCCTTCATCAAACCAGCTGCCAAGTACAACTCTTCGACCGTGCTATGAGGACTAACGAGGGCGCCAAGACTTGCCGCACCAAACTCCGTACTAACTTGCTTGAGCCCGTTACCAACATACTCCAAAGCAGTCTGCCAATCTACCGTCTTCCAGGCGCCACCTTGCTTGATCATCGGACTAGTCAGTCGCTCATCGCTGCTCAGGGCTTCATAAGAAAAGCGATCACGATCCGCCAGCCAACACTCATTGACCTCTTCATTTTCCAGAGGAACAACGCGCATGACCTTGTTATTTTTTACCTGAACAATCAGGTTCGCGCCGGTCGAGTCATGGGGGCTGACCGACTTCCTGCGGGACAGCTCCCACGTGCGAGCGCTGTAACGGAAGGGCTTGCTCGTCAACGCACCGACTGGGCAGATATCAATCATGTTGCCCGACAACTCCGAGTCAACGGACTGTCCAACAAAGGTTTCAATCTCAGCATGCTCACCGCGGTGCGACATACCCAACTCCATCACCCCGGCAATCTCTTGTCCAAAGCGCACACAGCGCGTGCAATGAATGCAGCGGCTCATTTCCTGCATGGAAATAAGCGGACCAATGTCTTTCACAGCAACGACCCGCTTTTCTTCTTCGTAACGCGAAGAAGAACCACCGTAACCCACCGCGAGATCCTGAAGCTGGCACTCACCGCCCTGATCACAGATAGGGCAATCCAGCGGATGGTTGATCAGCAAAAACTCCATCACGGACTGCTGAGCCTTGATCGCTTTGTCGCTTTTGGTCCGAACAATCATGCCCTGAGTCACCGGGGTCGCGCAGGCCGGCATGGGCTTAGGCATCTTCTCTACGTCGACCAAGCACATGCGGCAATTCGCCGCAATGCTCAACTTTTTGTGATAACAAAAGTGCGGAATGTAGGTGCCTGCCTTCTCGGCCGCATGCATGATCATGCTGCCTTCGACAATGTCAACCTTTTTGCCGTCGAGTTCTATTTCAATCATCGTGGGGCTCGCTTAGACGTAGGCAGGGACCATGCAGGTCTTGTGCTCCACGTGGTATTCAAATTCATGACGGAAGTGCTTGATCATGGCGCGCACCGGCATGGCTGCGGCATCGCCCAAGGCGCAAATCGTACGGCCCTGGATGTTGTCGGCCACCGAGTTCAGCAAGTCCATGTCGGCAGGGCGGCCCTGTCCACCCTCAATACGATCAACCATGCGAGACAACCAGCCAGTACCTTCTCGACAAGGCGTACATTGTCCGCAAGACTCGTGCATGTAGAAGTAGCTCAAACG
>CAZLRQ010000301.1:0-2788 GCA_964562035.1 uncultured Rhodoferax sp.
CTTGAGCATTTTCAACATGCCGGGGTCTTGTTCGTCAAACGAATCGGCCACGATGGCACTGTCGCGGTCCACGCCCAGGGTGAGCTGGGTCAGGTCGTTTGAGCCAATCGAAAAGCCGTCAAACAGGGCCGAGAATTCATCAATCAACAGCACATTGTTGGGGATTTCGCACATCACATACACCTCCAGCCCGTCGTCGCCGCGCACCAGCCCCTGTGTGGCCATGGCCGCCAGCACGCCTTTGGCCTCGTCCAGTCGGCGGCAAAAAGGCACCATCAGCTTCAGGTTGGTCAGGCCCATGGTTTGGCGCACCCGCTTCAGGGCGGCGCACTCCAGCGCAAAGGCCTCGGCATAGGCCGGGTGGATGTAGCGCGCCGCACCGCGAAAACCCAGCATCGGGTTTTCCTCATGGGGCTCAAAGTCGCGCCCGCCCAAGAGCGCGGCGTATTCGTTGCTCTTGAAATCCGACAGGCGCACGATGACCGGGCGCGGGTAAAAGGCCGCCGCAATGGTGCCCACGCCTTCCGCCAGGCGTTCGACAAAGTAGCAGGCGCCACTGGGGTAGTTGGCAGATGTCGCCAGCACCCGGGCGCGCTCGGTCACGTCCTGAATGCGCTCCGGGTGCAGCGCTGCCATGGGGTGCACCTTGATGTGCTCGTTGATGATGAACTCCATGCGCGCCAAGCCCACGCCGTCGCACGGCATTTGGCTCACCCCAAACGCCAGCTCCGGGTTGCCCAGGTTGACCATGATTTGCGTGGCCGGGCGCAGCAGGCCGGCAAGGTCAGTCACCTGCTTGTGAAACGCCAACGCGCCCTCGTACACCTTGCCCACCGCCCCTTCCGCGCAGGACACGGTCACCAGGTCGCCATCTTTGAGCACCGCACTGGCATGCTCGGCCCCCACCACCGCCGGTATGCCCAACTCGCGGGCCACGATGGCCGCGTGGCAGGTGCGCCCGCCCCGGTTGGTGACGATGGCCGCCGCGGTCTTCATGACCGGCTCCCAGTCAGGCGTGGTGGTGTCGGCCACCAGCACCTCGCCCGGCTGGAAAGACTGCAGGTGGCGGCCGTCGGTCACCAAGCGCACGCGCCCCGTGGCCACTTTGGCCCCCACGGCGCGGCCCGTGGCGCGCACCATGCCTGAGCCGTCGAGCACGTAGTCCTCCATCAACGTGGCAGATTTCTGCGACATCGCTGTTTCAGGCCGCGCCTGCACAATGAAAATTTCGCCCTCAGGGCCGTCCTTGGCCCACTCAATGTCCATGGCGCGGCGCGCACCGGCCAGGCGGCTGTAATGGTCTTCGATCTTGATAGCGGCATCGGCCAACACCAGCACATCGGCGTCACTCAGGCAAAAGCGCGCGCGGTCGGCGCGGGGCGTGGGGCGGTTGATAACCGGCTCACGCGTGCGGCCGGGTGCGTAAACCATTTGCACCTGCTTGTCGCCCAAAGTGCGGCGCAGCACGCTGCGAAAGCCCTGCCGAAACGTGGGTTTGTGCACATAAAACTCGTCGGGGTCTACCGCGCCCTGCACCACGTTTTCACCCAGGCCCCAGGCACCGGTGATGAACACCACGTCCGGGTGACCCGACTCGGTGTCGATGGTGAACATCACGCCGCTGGACGCCTGGTCGCTGCGCACCATCTGCATCACTGCTACCGACAGAAACACCTTGAAATGGTCGAACCCGTTGTCGATGCGGTACGAGATGGCGCGGTCCGTGAACAACGAGGCCTGACAGCGCTTGACCGCGTCAATCAGCAACTCTTCGCCCTGGATGTTGAGGTAGGTGTCGTGCTGGCCGGCAAAACTGGCGTTGGGCAGGTCTTCGGCCGTGGCTGAACTGCGCACCGCCACGCTCAAGGCCTCGCCGCTGGCCGCTTTGAGCGCGCGCCAGGCTTCGCGCAGTTGCTGCTCTACCACCGCTGGCATGGGCGCGCCGTAAACAATCTCGCGGGCGCGGGCACCGGCCTGGGCCAACGCCGTCACGTCAGTCTTGTCCAGTGAATCCAGCAAGCCATGCAACGCGGGCCAGGCATTTGCAGCATCCAGGGCATCGCGGTAGGCCTCGGCGGTGACGGCAAAGCCATCGGGCACACGCACCCCGAGCGGTGTGAGTTGCTGAAACATCTCACCCAAAGAGGCATTTTTGCCGCCTACCAGCGGCAGGTCGGTCAGTGAGAGTTCACGGAACCAGCGGATGTACGGGCTGGCTTGCGGGCTGGGCATGGGCGTCTCCTCGGGCACTTGTTCTGCCACCCATCATCCGGGGAGCGGACGATGAGGGCTTGAGAAGACGCAAGGCTGAGGTGCAACCGCCACGCGAAGACGGCGCCCCGTCGGGGCTGACTGGCGTGGACGACCTGGTCTGTCAGGGCACGGGCGTCAGCTTGGCCACACTCAGCGCCAGCCACTTCACGCCATGGCGCGGAAAATTAATTTGCGCACGCGCATCGTCCCCCACCCCTTCCAGGGTTTGCACGCTGCCTTCGCCAAACTTGGCGTGAAACACCTTCATGCCCGCCCGAATGCCATGCGACGGCGCAGCCTTCTGAGCCGGCACTGGCGGCGCAGGGGCCGCGTATTTGGTGTAATCAGTGCCAAATGTGCCTCTAGCCCCCGTGGAATAAGCGCCACTAGCTCCTGAATGAGGAGCATAGCCAGATTTGAAGCTCGGCTGCTTGGGCGTGATCCACTTGAGCGCCGACTCCGGCAACTCCTCAAAAAACCGGCTTTTCAGGTTGTAGCGCGTCTGGCCATGCAGCATGCGGGTTTGCGAATGGCT
>CAZLRQ010000302.1:0-2785 GCA_964562035.1 uncultured Rhodoferax sp.
ACGATGTGACGGCACTGATCTTTGTCATCTCGGCCGACAACCTGGCCAGCGGCATCGCCTCGGCAGCGTTCATTGCCTACCTCTCCAGCCTGACAAATATCAACTACTCCGCCACCCAGTACGCCATATTCAGTTCGATGATGCTGCTGTTGCCCAAGTTTTTGGCGGGTTACTCGGGCCGCTATGTGGACGCCTTTGGGTACCAGAACTTTTTTTATGCCACGGCCTTGCTGGGGGCGCCGGTGCTGTTACTGGTCTGGCTGTCTTCCCGGGTGATACCGCCTGCAAGGTAGCATGGCCTCTTTCATTGATTGACTTTGTGCCATGACGCCAAACGACGCGAGCCCTTTGCCCACCGAGCCCTGGCTGGGGGACACCGATGTGTGGCTGCTGGCGGCAGGCAAGCATTTGCGACCCTGGGAAAAGCTGGGCGCTCACCCCGGCTGGCGCGGTGAGGTGGCGGGCACCACGTTTGCCGTTTGGGCGCCCAATGCGCGCCAGGTGGCCGTGGTGGGCGATTTCAACCACTGGGACGCCCGCCAGCACCTGATGCAGCACCGCCCCGAGTGCGGCGCCTGGGAGTTGTTCATTCCCGGCGTGGGGGCGGGGGCGCTGTACAAGTTTGAGGTCGCGGGGGCTGATGGCCAGTCGGTGCAAAAAATCGACCCCTATGCCTTTCGCACCGAGCGCGGTGCCGGCCAGGCCAGCGTGGTGATGGCGCTGCCAGAACCCGTGGCCCGCCCGCGGGTCCAGCCGTTGAACGCGCCCATGAGCATTTACGAGGTGCACGTGGGCTCCTGGCGCCGCCCCAATGGCCAGTGGCCCGACTGGGCCGAACTGGCCAACAGGCTGGTGCCCTACGTGGTGGACATGGGCTTCACGCACCTTGAGCTCATGCCCGTCAATGAGCATCCGTTTTATGGCTCGTGGGGCTACCAGCCCACCGGGCTGTATGCGCCCAGTGCGCGCTATGGCAACCCCGGCGATTTTCGTGACTTTGTGGCGGCCGCGCACGACGCCGGCCTGCAGGTGCTGCTGGACTGGGTGCCCGCGCATTTTCCGGCCGATGCGCATGCGTTGGCGCGCTTTGACGGCACGCCGCAGTTTGAGCATGCCGACCCGCGCGAGGGCTTTCACCAGGACTGGAACACGCTGATCTACAACTACAGCCGCCACGAAGTGCGCAACTTTTTGGTGGGCAACGCGCTGTTCTGGATAGAGCGCTACGGCATTGACGGTCTGCGCGTGGACGCCGTGGCCTCCATGCTGTACCGCGACTACAGCCGCGCTGCGGGCGAGTGGATTCCCAATCAGGATGGGGGCCGCGAGAACTACGAGGCCATTGCCTTTTTGCGCGAAGTCAACCAGGTGCTGGGCCAAGAGGTGCCCGGCGCCATCACGGTGGCAGAGGAGTCCACGGCGTTTCCCGGCGTCACGGCGCCACCCTGGCACGGTGGGCTGGGCTTTCATTACAAGTGGAATCTGGGCTGGATGCACGACACCCTGGCCTACTTTGCCCTGGACCCCATTCACCGGCCCCACCACCACGACCGCATCAGCTTTGCCATGATGTACGCGCACACCGAGCACTTTGTGCTGCCGCTCTCGCACGACGAAGTGGTGCACGGCAAGGGCTCGTTGTACAGCAAGATGTGGGGCGACCCGTGGCAAAAGTTCGCCAACCTGCGCGCGCTGTATGCCCTGATGTACGCCCACCCCGGGCGCAAGCTGATGTTCATGGGCTGTGAGTGGGCGCAAGTGCGGGAGTGGAACCACGACGCCCAACTCGACTGGCAATTGCTGGACCAGTCCGAGCATGTGGGCGTGCAACGCTTGGTGCGCGACCTCAACCACCTGTACCGCGACCACGCTGCCCTGCATGCCCGCGATGACGAGCCTGACGGCTTTCGTTGGCTGGATGTGGAGGACCGCGCGCACTCGGTGTTCAGTTTTGTGCGTTTTGCCGCGCCGGGTGAGCCGCCGGTGGTGGCCGTGTGCAACCTGACGCCGGTGGTGCGCCATGGTTACCGCCTGGGCGTGCCGCAAGACGGTGTCTGGCAGGAAATACTCAACACCGACGCCACCTACTACGGCGGCAGCGGTGTGGGCAATGGCGGCACGGTGGTGGCCGAGCCCGTGCACAGCCATGGGCACGACACCTCGGTGGTGCTGACCTTGCCGCCCCTGGGCGTGCTGTGGCTCAAACCTGAGCACATGGCATGAGTCCAGCCAGCGCTGGCTTGCCTGCTGCGCTGTGCGAGCCCGGACAGCCGTGGCCCCTGGGCGCCAGTTGCGTGACCGTGCAGGGGCGCCGCGGTGTGAACTTTGCCGTCCACGGCTTGCATGCCGAGCGCATTGACCTGTGCCTGTTTGACGCGGGGGGCACGCGGGAGACTGCGCGCCTGGCCTTGCCCGCCTGCACCAACGGGGTCTGGCACGGCTTTGTGCCAGGGCTTGAAGCCGGGCAGTTGTACGGCCTGCGGGCGCACGGCTCTTACCAGCCCGAACGCGGAAACCGCTTCAACCCGGCCAAGCTGCTCATTGACCCGTTTGCGCGCGCGCTGGTCGGCGCCACGCAGCACTTGTCGCTGGAGTTCGACTATCTGCCCCCACCCGGTCCGCCCAGTGTGGTGCTGCACGCCTTGCCCGACCCGCATGACAACGCCGCCCGCATGCCGAAGGCCCAGGTGCTGGACCTGGCCGCCGAGTTGCAAGCCGGTGCGGCCATCACCCCGCGGCCGGGCGTGCCCCTGCGCAAGACCGTGCTGTACGAGGTGCACGTCAA
>CAZLRQ010000303.1:0-2760 GCA_964562035.1 uncultured Rhodoferax sp.
TCGCGGCTCCACATCACGCGCACCGGCGCACTCAGGCCGGCGGCCTGCGCCAGCTTGGCCACGGTGCAGGCTTCCACCACGTAGTCGGCGGTGGGCACGCCGCGCCGGCCAAAGCCGCCACCGGCCATTTGCACATTGACCTTGACGTTTTGCGGCGGCACGCCCAGCACCTTGGACGCGGCCAGGGCGTCAAAGCCAGGCATCTGCGTGCCCAGCCACAGGCTGGCGGTGGCATCGGCACCCTTGCCAATGACCTGCACCGTGCAGTTCAGGGGCTCCATGGGCGCGTGCGCCAGGTAGGGAAAGGTGAACTCGGCGCTGATCTTCAAGGGCGCCGTGGCCAAGGCGCTTTGGTCGGCATTGAAACGCACCAGACCGGGGGTCTTGGCCAGGGCCTGGTAGCGGGCCAACTGGGCCACGCTGTCGACCTTTTCCACCGCGTCGGTGTCCCACGTGGCCTGCAGGGCATCACGCCCCTGCTTGGCCGCCCAGTAGCCTTGGGCAATGATGGTCACGCCCTCGCCGCCCCGGTCGGTCGGCATGCGCAGCACGGCCTTGACACCGGGAATGGCCTTGGCCGCAGCGTCATTCACGGCTTTGAGCTTGGCACCAAACACCGGCGGGTGCACGACCACCGCGGTCAGCAGGCCAGGCAGCTGCACGTCCATGCCAAAGTTTTGCGCGCCGGTGGATTTGGCCTTGGCGTCCAGGCGCAAGGTGGCTTTGCCAATGATGCGGAAATCTTTCGGGTCTTTCAGCACCGCCTGCTGGGGCACCGGCAGGGCCATGGCGGCCTCGGCCAGGTCGCCGTAGCCCAGTGACTGGCCGTTGGGGCGAATCACCCGGCCGGCTTCGGTGCGCAGCGTGGCGGCGTCCACACCCCATTGCTTGGCCGCGGCTGCGACCAGCATGGCGCGGGCGCGGGCGCCCAGTTCGCGGTACTGGATATAGGAGTTCTTGATGGCGCCCGAGCCGCCGGTGAGGTGCATGCCAAACACCGGGTCCACGTAGGCTGCGTTGGCGTTGCCATGGACGCCGCGTACCTGGGCCCAGTCGGCGTCCAGCTCCTCGGCCAGGATCATGGGCAGGGCCGTCAGCACGCCCTGACCAAATTCGAGGCGGTTGACGGTGACGGTGACCGTGCCGTCGCGGTCAATGCGCACAAAGGCGCCGGGTTGCTCAAACGCCTTCAGACCGGCCGGCGCGGCGGGCGCAGCCGGGTCGGCGGCGCTGGCTACCAGCGGGTAGGCGCCCAGTGCAAAGCCCGAGGCCACGCCGATTTTGAGGAAAGTGCGCCGGGGCAACGCGCTGTCTGCTACGTCTTTGGAAGCGCCCTGCGCATACGCCATGCGGGCCAGGAGCCCTTTTGGCAGTTGACTCGCCAGATCACCGAAGGTGGTGTTGATGTGCATCGTGGTTCCTTGATGGGTGAGGACTGAGGTCAAGGCTTAAGCCAGAGCCTGGGCGGCGGCATGGATGGCGCTGCGCACCCGGGCGTAGGTACCGCAGCGGCAAATGTTGCCCGCCATGGCGGCGTCAATGTCAGCGTCTGTGGGTTTTTGGTTGCCCTTGAGCAAGGCGGTGGCGCTCATGACCTGGCCGCTTTGGCAGTAGCCGCACTGCGCCACGTCATGCGCTACCCAGGCGTTTTGCACCGCCAGGCCCACTTTGTCGCTGGCCATGGCTTCGATGGTGGTAATTTTCTTGCCCGTGGCCGAGGCAATGGGCGTGACACAGGCGCGCGTGGCCGCGCCGTCCACGTGCACGGTGCAGGCGCCGCACAAGGCGGCACCGCAGCCAAACTTGGTGCCGGTCATGCCAAGCGTGTCGCGCAGCGCCCAAAGAATGGGGGTGCTGGGATCGGCATTGACCTGGGTGTCTTGGCCGTTGATGTTGAGCGTGAGCATGGGCGTGTCCTTGTTCGGTGGCCGTGACGGCGAGAGGGTGAAAATATAGGCCAAATTCAGTTCTCCGTGCGCAGGCGCGGTGCCAAAGCCCCTAACGCAAACACCCGCGATGCGTCGGGCTGCTGCCGGCTGTGTCATAAGGACTGCATCACTTCACTTTTAGATTGCCATGAACAAATTACACCCTGCGCTGCTCTTGTTGGCCCTGGCCAGCAGCGCCACCGGCCTGATGGCCCACACCCTGAAGCCCGGCCTTTGGGAAATCAACAACACAGTCAGCAGCAATTCGGGGGCGGTGAACCAGCTCCTGTCGCAAGCGCCGGGGCTGATCGCCGGCCTGCCGGCCGAGCAGCGCAACAAACTTGAAAATCTGATGGCTCGCCAGGGTGTGACGCTGGGTACCGGCGGCGCCATGACGGCCAAAATCTGCATGACCCAGGCCATGGTGGACCGCAACGAGTTGCCCGCCCAAGCCGGTAACTGCCAGAGCAGCCCCGCGCCGCGCACCGGCAACACGCTGCAGTTTTCATTCACCTGCAGCAAACCGGTGGCCAGTGGGCAAGGTCAAATCACGATCCTGAGCCCGGAGAGCTACACCGTCAAAACCACCGTCAACAGCAGCGCCGGGGGCCAAGCCGCCACGGTTAACACCGACGGCACGGCCCGCTTTGTGGCGGCCTCATGCGGCAATATTCGGCCGCTGGGTCACTGAGGCACTGAAACACTGGCCCACTTGCGGCGTTGGGTGTGAGTGACTGTATGAGGCTGGCGGTTGGCGGCATGAAGGCACGCGGGGCTCAGGACGACGCAGCACTCAGCTCCGCGGCTGTCCCCCGCCCTTTGGGCTCCTCCT
>CAZLRQ010000304.1:0-2748 GCA_964562035.1 uncultured Rhodoferax sp.
CCAGCGGCGTCACCCTGCTCTACAGTTTTCTTCCATAGCAAAGCCAATTCACCGCTGTCTTTGGCCGCGCGGAAATGTCGAATCAAGGCGGTGTAACGCTGATCCAGATCGCGCTGAAGCAATTCGGACAATCGGTTGCGGTGGCCGCATTCGGACACGGCACCCACATGCATTTCATAGTCATCGGCCACCACCGGCTTGCCCATGGATTTATTGACCAATCGCCTTAAATCATCGACAGGCCAGCAAGTCCCCACAAGGGGGCAGTGGCATTGCGCACCCAATTCCCACATCTTTCGTCGTCTTGACCCACTCAGCCCGCCGTGTTGTTGTGCATCAGATTTGAACGGGTCAGATGGGGGGCTTGCATGATTTGAGTCCATGCTATATTCTAAATGCGAATTGTTCGCATTAAATATTTTATGCTTGCATTGCAAAAACTTTGTCCGATTGCGCCAGTTACTCCGATTACCTCAATACTTTGGATTCCTTCCGATGAATGCACATTCCTCAGATTTTGAAATCATCACCCGTGAACACTGTCTTCTGCTCCGGCATTACGGGCAGGTTCAGTTGCGCTGCAGCGAAGTGCTGGCTGACCAAGCCCAGGAGCTGGCCGATCTGCATGCCAAAGTCATGCAGTTGCGTGCCGAGGTGATGATTCGGGAAAGTGCGCTGGCGTTTGAGCGGGAAGATCGTGCCGCGCTGGAGGCGGTTCTGGTGTCCGCCGATTTGGTGATCTGCCAAACCGGCTGTATCAGCCACGACGCCTACTGGCGTGTGCAAGACCAATGCAAACGCACTGGCAAGCAGTGCGTTTTGGTGGATCAGCCGACAGCCATCAGGGTCAGGCAGATGGTGTCAACGTGATAGGTTTCAGGCGAGTTCGCCCATTTGAGATTGCAAGTAGTTCTGGATGCCCACTTTGCCCAGCAGATCAATTTGCGTTTCCAGAAAGTCAATGTGCTCTTCTGTGTCGTCCAGAATGCCTTGCAGCAACTCACGAGACACATAGTCACGCACGGACTCGCAATGGGCGATGCCGGCCTTGATGGTGGCTTGCGCGCCCATTTCGGCTTTCAGGTCACAGGCCAAGGCCTCCGGCACGTCTTCACCGACCAGAATCTTGGCCAGATCCTGCAGGTTAGGCAGACCGTCCAGTTGAAAGATGCGGTCCATCAACAAATCCGCATGCTTCATCTCACCAATGGATTCGGCGTATTCCTTCTTGGCCAGTTTGTCCAGACCCCAATGTTTGTACATGCGGTAGTGCAAGAAGTACTGGTTGATGGCCGTCAGTTCGTTCTTGAGCTGGGCCTGCAAATGCTCAATGACTTTGGCATCACCTTTCATGGAAATCTCCTGTGTGTAAAAGCGGCTATTTTGTCTGCAAACACCGCTGAAATATTAGATAAGGTCAAGCGCTGGCAAGAATGGGGGTGCGAATCAGGTGGTCAAACGCACTCAACGCTGCCTTGGAGCCGTCGCCTGCCGCAATGACGATCTGTTTGTACGGCACGGTGGTGCAGTCACCCGCTGCAAACACGCCGGGCAGGTTGGTGTGGCCTTTGGCGTCCACCACGATCTCGCCGTGCTTGCTCAACTCCAGCGTGCCCTTGAGCCATTCGGTGTTGGGCACCAGACCAATTTGCACAAACACGCCTTCCAGCCCCACATGGTGGATTTCGTTGGTGGCGCGGTCCTTGTAGCTCAAGCCGTTGACCTTGGTACCGTCGCCGGTGATCTCGGTGGTTTGGGCGTTGGTGTGGATGGTCACGTTGGGCAGGCTTTTCAGCTTGCTGACCAACACGGCGTCGGCCTTGAGCTGGTCGGCAAACTCCACCAGAGTGACGTGTTTCACGATGCCCGCCAAGTCAATGGCGGCTTCCACGCCCGAGTTGCCACCGCCAATCACCGACACATCTTTGCCTTTGAACAGCGGGCCGTCGCAATGTGGGCAGTAGGCCACGCCTTTGTTGCGGTACTGGTCTTCGCCGGGCACACCTACATTGCGCCAGCGCGCGCCGGTGGACAAGATGACACTGCGGCTCTTGAGCACGCCGCCGTTGGCCAGCTGAATTTCAATCAGACCCCCGGGCTCGCTGGCGGGGATGAGCTTGTCAGCCCGCTGCAGGTTCATGATCTCAACGCCGTAGTGCCTGACTTGGGCTTCCAGCGCGGCAGCAAACTTGGGCCCGTCGGTTTCCAGCACGGAGATGTAATTCTCAATCGCCATGGTGTCGTTGGTCTGGCCACCAAAGCGCTCGGCGGCCACACCGGTGCGAATGCCTTTGCGCGCCGCGTACACAGCCGCGGCGGCGCCAGCGGGGCCACCGCCAACAATCAACACTTCATACGGGTCTTTGGCGGTCATCTTGGCGGCGTCGCGCTGGGCGGCGCCGGTGTCGAGCTTGGCCACAATTTCTTCGACCAGCATGCGGCCGTTGCCAAACAATGCGCCATTCAGGTAGATGCTGGGCACCGCCATGATTTCGCGGGAGGTCACTTCGTCCTGGAAGGCGCCGCCTTCGATCACGGTGGTTTTGACCTTGGGGTTAAAAATCGCCATCAGGCTCAGGGCCTGCACCACGTCGGGGCAGTTGTGGCAGCTCAGGGACATGTAGACCTCAAAATTGAAGTCACCATCCAGGCCCTTGATGGCGTCGAGCACCTCGGGCTCCACCTTGGGGGGGTGGCCGCCGCTCCACAACAGCGCCAGCACCAATGAGGTGAATTCATGGCCCAAGG
>CAZLRQ010000305.1:0-2700 GCA_964562035.1 uncultured Rhodoferax sp.
TGGTGGTCTGCCAGGCACTGCAAGCGCGTGGTGAAAAAATAGATTACTGCATCGTCGGGGAGCCCACCTCGGTCGAGCGCACGGGCGACATGATCAAAAACGGTCGCCGCGGCACCATGAGCGGCAAGCTCACGGTCAAAGGCATTCAGGGCCACATTGCCTACCCACACCTGGCCAAAAACCCCATCCATCTGGTCGCACCCGCCCTGGCGGAACTGGTGGGCATCGAGTGGGACCAAGGCAACGCATTTTTCCCGCCCACCAGCTGGCAGGTCAGCAATATCCATGGCGGCACCGGCGCCAGCAACGTCATTCCAGGCACCGTGGTGGTGGACTTCAACTTCCGCTTTTCGACCGAATCCACACCCGAATCACTGCAGGCGCGCTTGCAAGCCGTACTGGACCAGCACGGGCTGGACTATGACTTGGGCTGGACCGTTGGCGGCCTGCCTTTCCTGACCACACCGGGCACGTTGGTGGATGCCGTGGTCGCCGCCATCAAAACTGAAACCGGCATTGACACCGTGCTGTCGACCACCGGCGGCACCAGCGATGGCCGTTTCTTGGCCAAAATTTGCCCGCAGGTGATTGAGTTTGGCCCACCGAACGCCACCATCCACAAAATCAACGAGTACGTGGCGCTCAGCGACATCGAACCCCTGAAAAACATTTACCGGCGTGTGCTGGAAAATCTTCACACCAGGCTGACCGCCTGAGCACTCGGCTCACGCCCGGCGCCGTGCCCGCCCTGACCGGGCCTCCCCGACTATTGAACCCGCCCCGAATGACCCTTCTTGAACTGATAAAAACCAGCGCCCAGCAACTGACCGACGCCGGCGTGGCCTTTGGCCATGGCACCACCAACGCTTTTGACGAAGCCGCCTGGCTGGTGCTGTGGCAACTCGGCTTGCCCTTGCACACCGCGCTGGACGACCCACAGACGGATGCCGAATCCAAGGCCAATCAGCCTGTAGACAGCGCCGATCAAGCGCGAGTCGCGGCGTTATTGGCCGCACGAATCGAGTCGCGCAAACCGGCGGCCTACCTCACGCAAGAGGCGTGGCTGCAAGGCGTGCCGTTTTACGTGGACGAGCGCGCCATCGTGCCGCGCTCTTTCATTGCCGAGTTGCTGGTGGAGGGCAGCCTGGACTACTGGCTGAGCACCGCCACCCAGCGCGTGCTGGACCTGTGCACCGGCAACGGCAGCCTGGCCGTGCTGGCCGCTATGACCTACCCGGATGTGACGGTGGACGCCTCCGACATTTCAGCCGACGCCTTGGCCGTGGCGCGCATCAACGTCGACAAACATGACCTGTCAAGCCGCATCACGCTATTGACCTCCAACGGTCTGGCCCGTGTCAATGGCCCTTATGACCTGATCTTGTGCAACCCGCCTTATGTCAACGCCCACAGCATGGCCGCACTCCCCCCGGAGTACCACGCCGAGCCAGCGCTGGCGCTGAGCGGCAACGCCCAAGGTGGCGTGGACGGCATGGATTTCATTCGCCAACTGCTGAAGGACGCGCCCCAGCACATGAGCGAAAAAGCCGTGCTGGTGCTGGAGATTGGCAATGAGCAAGTCCATTTTGAAGCCGCTTTCCCGGGCCTGGAAGCCGTCTGGCTGGACACCAGCGCCGGCGAAGACCAAGTGCTGCTGCTCACCCGCGACGCGCTGGCCAAGCTTTGAAGGTGCAACTGGCCTGCATGGCAGCCAGCAAACTGCCCCACCCCGCTTTACTATTTAAATTGAAACGACTCCCTTGATTACTCTTAAAAACGTCATCCTCCGCCGCGGCGCCAAAGTGCTGCTGGACGGCGCTACCGTCACCATCAACCCCGGTGAAAAAGTGGGCCTGGTGGGGCGCAACGGTGCGGGCAAGTCGTCGCTGTTTGCACTGCTCAACGGCACCTTGCACGAAGATGGCGGCGAATACTTCATCCCCAGCCAATGGCGCATGGGCCAGGTGGCCCAGGACATGCCGGAGACCGAGCAAAACGCCACCGACTTTGTGGTCGATGGTGATGTCAACCTGCTGGCCGCCCAACAAGAGGTCACCGCTGCGGAGGCCACCGACGACTACGACCGCATGGCCAATGCCTACATGGCCTTGCAAGACGCCGGCGCCCACGACGCGCCCGCCCGCGCCCAGGCGCTGATTTTGGGCCTGGGTTTCAAGACCACCGAACTCACCAACCCGGTCAACAGCTTCTCCGGGGGTTGGCGCATGCGCTTGCAACTGGCGCGTGCGCTGATGTGCCCGTCTGACCTGCTGCTGCTCGACGAACCCACCAACCACCTGGACCTGGACGCCCTGGTCTGGCTGGAGGCCTGGCTCAAAAAGTACGAAGGCACCATGGTGGTCATCAGCCATGACCGGGAGTTTTTGGACGCCGTGACCAACGTCACCCTGCACATCGACATGGGCAAGCTGGTGCGCTACGGCGGCAACTACAGCAAGTTTGAAGACATGCGCGCCGAGCAGATGACGCTGCAGCAAAACGCCTTCTCCAAACAGCAAGACAAGATTGCCCACCTGCAAAAGTTCATCGCCCGCTTCAAGGCGCAAGCCAGCAAGGCCAAACAGGCACAAAGCCGTGTCAAGGCACTGGACCGCATGGAAAAAGTGGCCCCGCTGTTGGCAGAAGCCGACTTCACCTTCGAGTTCAAGGAACCGGCCAACCTGCCCAACCCCATGCTGT
>CAZLRQ010000306.1:0-2696 GCA_964562035.1 uncultured Rhodoferax sp.
CTGTACGACGAGAAAGACTTTGACGGCCGGCCCCGCTTCACCGACCCCGAAATCTTGCGCTCCTCGCTGGCCGGGGTGATTTTGCGCATGAAGTCGCTGCGCATGGGGCTGGTGGAAGAGTTTCCGTTCATTGAGCGCCCCTCGGGCCGTGCCATTGCCGACGGTTACCAGTTGCTCAATGAGTTGGGTGCGGTGGACGACGCCAACGAGTTAACAGGCATGGGCCAAGAGCTGGCCAAACTGCCGTTGGACCCGCGCGTGGGCCGCATGATTCTGGAGGCGCGTGACCGCAGCGCGCTGGACGAGGTGCTGGTGATTGCCAGCGCCCTGAGTGTGCAGGACGTGCGCGACCGGCCCATGGAGGCGCAGCAACAGGCTGACGCAGCACACGTCAAGTTTGATGACGAAAAGAGCGAGTTCAGCGGCTACCTGAAGCTGTGGAAATGGCTGGACACCGCGCGCGGCGGCCATGGCACCGAGCACAAGCTCTCCAACCGCCAGTACGAGCAGTTATTGCGCCAGAACTTTGTCAACATTCGCCGCGTGCGCGAATGGCGCGACATTCATTCGCAGTTGCACACCGTGGTGGCCGAGCACAAATGGCGGCTCAACACCAACCCGGCCAGCTACGAGCAGTTGCACCTGTCGATGCTGTCGGGCTTGCTGGGCAACATTGGTTGCAAGTTGGAGACTGACGGCGCCAGTGGCGAGTACCTGGGCGCGCGCAGCATCAAGTTCTACCCGCACCCTGGCGCGCATTTGGTCAAAAAGCCGGGCCGCTGGATTGTGGCGGCCGAGTTGGTGGAGACCACGCGCCTGTTTGGCCGCGGCATTGCCGCGATTGAGCCCCAGTGGCTGGAGCAAGTGGGTGGGCATTTATTAAAGAAGCAGTTGCTGGACCCGCATTGGGAAAAGAAGGCGGCTGAGGTTAACGCGCTGGAGCGCGCCACGCTGTACGGCATCGTCATTTACAGCGGCCGCCGCGTGAACTACGGCCGGGTGGACCTGCCGGGTGCCCGCGAAATTTTCATCCGCGAGGCGCTGGTGGGCGGCAACTGGGACACGAAACTGCCTTTTTTGGCTGCCAACCAAAAACTCATTCAGCAGGTGGAAGACCTGGAGCACAAGGCGCGCCGTCAGGACGTGCTGGTGGACGAAGAGCTGATTTACGCGTTTTACGACCAGCAACTGCCCACCGACGTGTGCAGCGGCTTCAGCTTTGAGGCCTGGTACCGGGACGAGGTAAAAAAGCAGCCCAAGCTCTTGCTGCTGACCATGGAAGAGCTGATGCGCCACGAGGCCGCCGGCATCACCACCCAGTCTTTCCCCAAAACCTTGCGCCTGGGCGGTGTGGACTGCGCTGCCACCTACCTGCATGAGCCGGGCGACGCCAAAGACGGCCTGACCGTGACCGTGCCCTTGTTTGTGCTGAACCAGGTGAATGAGGAGCGCTGCGAGTGGCTGGTGCCCGGCATGCTCAAAGACAAGGTTCAGGCGCTGATCAAAACCCTGCACCAGCGCCCGCGCTCGCGCTTGGTGCCGCTGCCCGACACGGCCACCAAAATGGCCGTCACGCTGAACGCCCCCGAGGTGTTTGGCCACGGCTCGCTGCTGGATGCCGTGCTGAAGCTGGTGCGCGCGGCGACCGCGCTGGATGTGGTGCGCGCCGACATCAAGGTCGACATGCTCACCCCCCACTTTTTCATGAACTTCCGGGTGGTGGATGAGCATGGTCGCCAGCTTGGCACCGGGCGCAATCTGGGCGCCCTGAAGGCCGAACTCGGTGCCCAGGCGCGCGGCGCCTTTCAGGCACTGGCCGGGCTCAAGATGGCCAAAGACGCGGCTGCGCTGCCTGTTTATAAGGAAAATAAGGCTCTAGCCCCCGTCCGGTCTACACAAGTAGCTATAAATAAAGAAGCATCCAGAGCCACGCCTGCAGGGCAGCGTTACACCGCCTGGACCTTTGGCGAACTGCCTGAATTGCTGGAAATCCAGAAAGGCGGCCAGACGCTGATTGGCTACCCCGGCCTGATTGACGCGGGTGATGCCGTCACCATTGAGGTGTTTGACGAGCCCGATGTGGCCAGCGCCAAACACCGCGCCGGCCTGCGCCGCCTGTTTTCGCTGCAAATCAAGGACGCGCTCAAGTACCTGGAAAAGAACATTCCCGACCTGCAAAAAATGGCAGTCACTTTCATGCAGGTTGGCAAAAATGCCGATGGCACCGGGGGCGGCACGGTCGAGGAATTGCGCGAACAAATCATTGCCGTGGCGCTGGACCGGGCTTTTCTGCTGGACCCGCTGCCCACCGACGAGTTCGCGTTCAAGCGCCGGGTGGAGGAGGGCAGAGGGCGCCTGACCTTGATTGCCAACGAGGTCGCCCGCTTGGCGTCCACTATTCTGCTGGAGTACGCCACCGCTGCGCGCAAGATCAAGGACACCAAAAATGCGCCCGACGCCACGGGAGATGCCGCCCAGCAACTGGCGCGTCTGGTCCCCAAGCGCTTTCTCATTTTGTCCCCCTGGGGCCCGCTGCAACACTTTGCCCGCTACCTCAAGGCCATCACCGCGCGGCTGGACAAATACCGCGCTGACCCGGCCCGTGACGCCGCCAGATTGGCTGAGTTGCGCCCGCTGGAGCAGCGCTACTGGCGCCTGGTGGCCGAGCGCAAAGGCGTGAGCGACGAGCGCATGCA
>CAZLRQ010000307.1:0-2684 GCA_964562035.1 uncultured Rhodoferax sp.
CTCTAACAGATCTAAAAGTTCTTTTTAAATGCGAGAGTAACAATCTCACATAACGTTCGAGTGCTTGGCGAAGAAGCGGAAAAGTAAGACCAAATTTTCGATTAAGCCTAAATTACAAAGACACAAAAAAGATTATAAATTAATAACCGAACCCGCTTTTTTGCCAAACACTTGTTATAGCACGTTGCGGGTTTTTAAAACAGAATTTTATGAAATATACAGAAGGAATTTGCCAAGATGGAGCAGCTATTTTAAAAGATGGTTTGCCAATCAAAATTAGCGAAATTTTAAGCTCACTAAATGAGTATGATGACTTGAAATACGAAAAAGAACAAAAGATACTTTTATTATCAAAAACAGAATTAATTGAATTTTTAGAAATGAAAAAAGACAAGTTTTCAAGACCTCGTTCATATCATAGAGAGTGGCAAATTTTACAAGATTGCATTGATAACATTAAAAAGATGGTTCTTTTTTAACGTAATCGTAGCAATGTGCTATAACGTTTCTCGGCTTTGCTTTGTTGCGGAAAAGCAAACCAAAACTTTAGATTTAAAAACAAAATTAACAAATACAAACCGAACATTGGTTAAGCCCTAAACCGCAATAGAGCAAAACCGATGTTATAAGTAGCTTTTATTATGAATTTACAAGAAAAATTAATATCCGTTTTATATAAAACTTCAAGTGCAAATTATGCTTCTGAGTTATTAGAAAAATTAGCTGATGAATATGCTGTTCAATTTAGAGATTATTGCAATAAAAGAGCTAATGAAAAACCCTTATCTAATGTAAGGTTGTCAAGTGAAGAATTATTAATAATATTTAAACAAGAAAATAAATTATGATACAAATAATTGAATGTAAATGCGGAAAAGTTATTGCGGGATGTGCCGTTCCATATTGTTATGAGAGTGAAGAATGGCACGAAAGTTTACGTTATCATACATCTATGGGATGTGTAGTTTCTTACAAACAAGATTATAAAGTTAATTTTAAAAAATGTGATTGTAACGAATTAGACGATGTATTAAACCTTTTCGACACCGTTATTCTTTTGGAGTAGCGGTTGCCCTAAAGTTACTTATAACGTTTCGGTGCTTGTAGATGCCAGCCTACACGCACAGTTGATTTCGGCTGGTATTTACAAACACCTGTTATAAGAAGTAGCGGGTATAAACACAAATAGTAATTATGGAAACAAATTATTTTAAAATTCATAAAAATAAAAAACCTAAAAAAATGAAAAATTTAAAATTATTTATTACGATTTTTTTTGGCTTATTAATAGCTGAACTAATTTTTTTTTTATTTGTAGTGGGAATGGTTTCGTTTGCTAATTGGGAATTATTACAATTTCCTGAATTTAACACACAAACTTTTAAAAACATAAGAATAATATTAGCTTGTAATTTATTTGGAACAATAGTTTATTTTCCGTTTTTTAAATTTTTTGGTAATTTAACAAAATAGTTCTTTTAAAAACTAATCGTAGCTATTTCTTATAACGTTTTGTGGCTTTGTGATGGTTGCGAAGCGTTGGAATTGAGCGTTGGGGCAACTTGCACAAAACCACTGTTATACGCTGTATTATTTTTTTGTGCGTGGGCAAATAACTAAAATTTAAAAACAAAATATGAAATTAGATTTAATAACAAACAAAGCTGAAAAGCAAGGAGAAGTAAATCCAAATGATGAATTTTACACTCCAAATTATGCGATTGAACCATTATTAAAATACTTGCCAAAAGGTAGTAGAATATGGTGTCCTTTTGATACTCAAGAAAGTAATTATGTAAAAATGTTTGCTGAAAACGGTTATCCTGTTGTTTGGTCGCATTTATGTACAAATCAAAATTTTTTCACTATGGAAGTACCTGAATGTGATTACATTATTTCAAACCCACCTTATTCATTAAAAGCAGAAGTTTTTGAAAGACTATTTGAGATTGGAAAACCTTTTGCAATGCTTGTAGGAGTGGTAGGACTATTTGAAAGTCAAAGACGATTTACAATGTTCAAAAACAATGATTTTGAAATAATGTATTTTGACAAAAGAATTAGTTATTTTAAAAGTTATGCAGACCAAAAACCGAGTTTAAATCCACCGTTTTCAAGTGTGTATATTTGCAAAGATTTACTTCCGAAGCAGATTGTCTTTGAAGCGTTGGCAAAAAAATAATATTGCGTATAACTAATGAATTACAGAAACTATAATAATAGCGAAATGATAACAATAACAATTAATTACACTTGCAAATATCAGATTTCATTTGCACCAAATTATAAGTTTACAACTTGTGGATTATGTTATAATTGCAAAACTGGAAGATTAATAAAACAAATTATAAAATCAAATTGTATTGGATATATTATTAATTCCAAATTCTATTCTTTAACTTTTTTAAGAAAAAAATTAGAAATTATAAAAAAAGATAAACTACCTTTTTAAGGTAAGGTAATTTTATTCTTAATCCAATTTAATATAAATAATATAACAAAAAGCCAAATAAAGCGATTTGCAACTATTTTAATCGTTTCAGAGTAGTCAACTTCTTTAGCGGTTTTTTCTTGTTGCAAATCGACTTTAATAGCACCGTTGTTATTTTCCTTGATAACTTCCGTTCTGTAATGGTTTTCGATAATTGTATTAACAATTGTATCTTTGCCAATTATCATTGGTT
>CAZLRQ010000308.1:0-2684 GCA_964562035.1 uncultured Rhodoferax sp.
TCACCTCGGGCTTGGAGTCCATCTCGATCTTGACCTTGCTGGCCGCCTCATCAATCAGGTCAATGGCTTTGTCAGGCAAAAAGCGGTCGGTGATGTAGCGATGGCTCAACTCGGCCGCGGCCACGATGGCGGGGTCGGTGATTTCCACGTTGTGGTGCTTCTCGTAGCGCTCTTTCAGGCCACGCAGGATGGCAATCGTGGCCTCCACTGTGGGCTCGCCCACCAAAATCTTCTGAAACCGGCGCTCCAGCGCGGCGTCTTTTTCGATGTACTTGCGGTATTCGTCCAGGGTGGTGGCGCCCACGCAGTGCAACTCGCCCCGCGCCAAAGCGGGCTTGAGCATGTTGCCGGCATCCATGGCGCCTTCGGCCTTGCCAGCACCCACCATGGTGTGCAACTCATCTATGAAAACAATGGTCTGGCCTTCGTCCTTGGCCAAATCCTTGAGCACGTTTTTCAGGCGCTCTTCAAACTCACCCCGAAACTTGGCGCCTGCCAGCAAAGAGGCCATGTCCAGCGACAGCACGCGCTTGCCCTTGAGTGAATCAGGCACCTCACCCGCCACGATGCGCTGGGCCAAGCCCTCCACAATGGCGGTCTTGCCGACACCGGGCTCGCCAATGAGCACAGGGTTGTTCTTGGTGCGGCGCTGCAACACCTGAATGGCGCGGCGGATTTCGTCGTCACGCCCAATCACCGGATCGAGCTTGCCCAGACGAGCGCGTTCGGTCAGGTCAATGCAGTATTTTTTGAGAGATTCGCGCTGGTCTTCAGCGTCGGCACTGTCCACGTTCTGCCCGCCGCGTACGGCGTCAATGGCGGTCTCCAGCGACTTGCGGGTCAGTCCGTTTTCTTTGACGATGCGCCCAATGTCCTGCTTGCTGTCGGTGAGCGCCAGTAAAAACAACTCGCCGGCGACAAACTGGTCACCGCGCTTGATGGACTCTTTTTCAGCTGCCTGCAGCAGTGACACCATGTCGCGCCCCACCTGCACCTGCTCATGGCCCTGCACCTGGGGCAGCTTCTTCATGGCGGTTTCAGCCGCTGCCAGCAAGCCCGGCACGTTGACGCCGGCTCGCTGCAACAGCGATTTGGGCCCGCCATCTTGCTGCAACATGGCCACCAGCACGTGGGCTGGCTCAATGTAAGCGTGGTCGTTGGCCAAGGCCAAGGTTTGGGCTTCGCCCAAGGCCTCTTGAAACTTGGTGGTGAGTTTGTCGATGCGCATAGCACTCCTTTGAATTACCTTACAGCTTGACGCCAATTAAGGATTTTCAAGGGCGTGGCCCGGCTGGGCCATTGACATTCGTCAATAGAAAAGCGATGCCATGCGCCGGTCAATGCTCAAAGATTAGCCGACGCAATGCCCCATTTGGCCAACGCCGCGTCATCAGACACCCGGGCATCGACCCAGCGCGCGCCCTCGGGGGTCTGCTCTTTTTTCCAGAATGGCGCCTGCGTTTTCAGGTAGTCCATCAAAAACTCGCAAGCCTGAAAGCTCTCGCCCCGGTGCGCCGACGTCACCGCCACCAGCACAATCTGATCCAGGGGCGCCAAAACGCCCACGCGGTGAATGACACGCGCGCCAAAGAAGTCAAAGCGCCGGTGCGCCTCGTCAACCATGGCTTCAATCGATTTCTCGGTCATGCCGGGGTAATGCTCCAGTTCCATGCTGCTGATGCTGCCAGATGTGCCGGCCGTGCGGTCGCGCACCGTCCCCACAAAACTGCACACCGCGCCAACGCGGGGGTCCTGCGCCCGCAGCGCAGCGATCTCGGCGCTGACGTCAAAGTCTTGGGTTTGAATGCTCACGCGGGGCGGCTGCATTGACGGGTTAAGCGTGGTCATGTCACCCCCCTGTCACAGGTGGAAAAAACGCCACTTCGGCACCGTCGCTCAGCGCGGTAGCGTCAGCACCCATGACCTGGTCCACCGCCATACGCACCGCGCGGCCACGGGTCAGGCTCTCGGCATGGGCACCGCCACGCGCAATCAACTCGTCACGCAACTCGCCGAGCGTGCTTGCCGCGGTGTCCACGGGCTCGGTGGCACAGCCCATCACTTCGCGAATGGATGCGAAATACTTCACGGTCACCTTCATGCCAACAACTCCGAGAAAGGAATGAACGTCACCACATCGCCCGGCTGAATGGTTTGGCCGGGCGGGTTGTCCACCAGTCCATCACCCCAAACCGCCGAGGTCAATACACCCGAGCTTTGGTTGGGGAACAAGGCCAACCTACCCGACTCATCGCGCCGCACCCGCAAGAATTCACGGCGTTTATCGGCTCTAGCCCAGGTGAAACCTGAGGTTGTAGCTACTGATTTAGGAGTCATTTGAATCACGCCCTGCAGCTTGAGCAAAAACGGCCGTACCAGCAGCAAGAAGGTTACAAAGCTGGATACCGGGTTGCCCGGTAACCCGATGAAATGGGCGTCTTGCACGCGACCGTAGGCAAACGGCTTGCCCGGCTTGATGGCAATTTGCCACAAGTTAAGTTCCCCCAGCGACTGCACGGCGGGCTTGATGTGGTCTTCTTCGCCTACCGACACACCACCACTGGTCAAAATCAGGTCGTGGCTCAAGGCCGCGCTTTGTAATGCAGCTTTGGTCGCGTCTAACTGGTCGGGCACGATACCCAGATCGGTCACCTCACAGCCCAGGCGCACCAGCAAGGCGCGCA
>CAZLRQ010000309.1:0-2673 GCA_964562035.1 uncultured Rhodoferax sp.
GTGCCACGCTGACCCGAGACCCGCGTGCCTTCTTGACCCTTCGCCGCATGCACCCCCAAACCCTTTGGCCGAACTCAGGCACCAAAGACGCCCACCAGCGCCGCCGTCATCAGGGTGTAGCGCAGCAGTTTGCCAATCGCCATATAAAACAGACACGGCCAAAACGGCAGTTTGAGCCAACCGGCCACGGCACACAGCGGGTCGCCCACCAAAGGCAACCAGGCCAGCAGGCAGGCTTTGGGACCAATGCGCTGTAACCAGTCCAGCGCCCGCAAGTGGTTGCTGGAGTGTCGGTAGTGGTCCACCACCTTGTGCGACGCCAGGCCCATCGCCCAGCTCAGTGCGCCGCCCAACGTGTTGCCCACAGTAGCCACGGCCACGGTGGCCCAAAACAGCTCCGGGTTGAGCTTGACCAGCCCAAACACCACCGCCTCGGAGCCCAGCGGCAGCAGCGTGGCTGAAATAAAAGACACCACAAAAACCGTGCTCAACCCGTATTCGGGCAAAGCCAGCAAAGAGAGCAGTTGTTGAAGCCAGGCATCCATGGCGGGGGAGTATGGCAGGGCGTGGCGTGGGTTGGCCTACACCATCGCCGTTTCAATTGCTGAAATTTTGAGCAGTTAGAATCCATCCGGGTTGACCGCCATCCACCGTCACCCGCCCCCTGGCCCCTCGTTTACCCCACGTCTTTTTTTCAGCGCACTCAATTTGTTCACATGAACATCGGTCCCTATTCGCTCGCCAATCGCTTTTTTGTGGCCCCCATGGCGGGCGTCACGGACCGGCCTTTCCGCCAGTTGTGCAAGCAACTGGGGGCGGGCTACGCGGTGAGCGAGATGGTGACCAGCCGCAAAGACCTGTGGAACACGCTCAAGACCTCGCGCCGCGCCAACCACGACGGTGAGCCCGGCCCGATTGCCGTGCAGATTGCCGGCACCGAGCCGCTGATGATGGCCGAGGCCGCGGCCTACAACATTGACCGGGGCGCGCAAATCATCGACATCAACATGGGTTGCCCGGCCAAGAAGGTGTGCAACAAGTGGGCCGGTTCGGCCTTGATGCAGGACGAGGCGTTGGCGCTGTCCATCGTGGACGCTGTGGTGGCCGCCTGCGCCCCGCACGGCGTCCCGGTGACGCTCAAAATGCGCACCGGCTGGTGCCAGTCGCACAAAAATGCCGTGGTGCTGGCCCGCGCCGCCGAGCAGGCCGGTGTGCAGATGATCACCGTGCACGGCCGCACCCGTGAGCAGGGCTACAAGGGCCACGCCGAGTACGACACGATTGCCGCCGTGAAAGCGGCGGTGCGCGTGCCGGTGGTGGCCAATGGCGACATCGACACCCCCGAAAAAGCCCGCCAGGTGCTGGCCGCAACCCAGGCTGACGCGGTGATGATTGGCCGCGCTGCCCAGGGCCGACCCTGGATTTTTCGTGAAATCAACCACTTCATGACCACTGGCACCCACCTGGCGCCGCCGCTGGTGGCGGAGGTCAAGCAGTTGCTGCTCGACCACCTGCAAGACCACTACAGCCTGTATGGCGAGTTTTCCGGGGTGCGCACAGCACGCAAGCACATTGGCTGGTATGTCAAGGCGCTGCCCGGGGGCGAAGACTTTCGGGCACGCATGAATGTGATGGAAGACTGCGGCCAGCAAATGGTGGCTGTGGCCGATTTTTTTGACGGCCTGAACGCGCACATGGACCGCATGCCGGTCAGCGCCGAGCCCCGGTTTGCGGATGAGGGAGAACAACAAATGGAGACGGCAGCATGAGTCAGATGCACATTGAGGAAAGCGTGCGCAACGGGCTGGAGGCCTACCTGCGCGACTTGGGCGAGAGCGAGCCCGACGGCATGTACAACATGCTGGTCAACGTGGTGGAGCGCCCCTTGCTGGAGATTGTCATGCGCCACGCGGACAACAACCAGTCCAAAGCGGCCCAATGGCTGGGTCTGAACCGCAACACCTTGCGCAAGAAACTGCTCGAACACAAGCTGATGACCTGAGCGCAGCGCGACAACCCCCATTGGGGCACCGATTTTTTGATGGCTAACTTTTAATATTTCATGAACGCACTTCTCTCTGTCTCTGACAAAACCGGCATCGTCGAATTCGCGCAGGCGCTGCACGGCCTGGGCATCAAGCTCCTGTCCACGGGCGGCACCGCCAAACTGCTGGCTGATGCCGGCCTGCCCGTGACCGAGGTGGCGGAAGTCACCGGTTTTCCTGAAATGCTGGACGGCCGCGTCAAAACCCTGCACCCCAAAGTGCATGGCGGCTTGCTGGCCCGGCGCGACCTGCCCGAGCACATGGCGGCCATCCAAGCGCACGGCATCGACACCATTGACCTGCTGGTGGTGAACCTCTACCCGTTTGAGTCCACCGTGGCCAAGCCTGGCTGCACGCTGGAAGATGCCATTGAGAACATCGACATTGGCGGTCCCGCCATGGTGCGCAGTGCGGCCAAAAACTGGAAAGACGTGGCCGTGCTGACCGACGCCTCGCAGTACGCGCAGGTGCTGGCCGAGTTGACGGCGGGTGGTTTGACGCTCAAAACCAAATTCGCCTTGTCGGTGGCCGCGTTCAACCGCATCAGCCAGTACGACGGCGCCATCAGCGACTACCTGTCGTCGATCAATTTTGAAGAAAACAACAGCACGCCCTCGCGCCAGTTGTT
>CAZLRQ010000310.1:0-2634 GCA_964562035.1 uncultured Rhodoferax sp.
ACCGCGTGGGCATTGAGGGCCGGGGCGAGTCGGTCTGGCTGGGCTGGTTTTTGTGCCGCCTGGTGGCCGACTGGGCGCCGCTGGCGCGCCAGCGCGGTGACATTCACCGGGCGCAGCGCTGGGAGCAAGCCGCCCAAGGCTGGGCCGCCGCGCTGGAGGACCAAGCCTGGGACGGCGATTGGTACAAACGCGCCTTTTTTGACGACGGCCAGGCCTTGGGCTCGCATGACAACCCGGAGGCGCGCATCGACCTGATCGCCCAGGCCTGGGCTGTGCTGTCCAAAACCGCACCGCCCGAGCGCCAGCGCCTGGCCATGGCGGCCGCGCAGACCCACCTGGTCGACGCGCAAGCGGGGCTCATCAAGCTGCTGGACCCGCCGCTGGCGCAGGCGGTGCCCAGCGCGGGTTATATCCAGGCCTACCCGCCGGGCGTGCGTGAAAACGGCGGGCAGTATTCCCACGCGGCTGTGTGGGCGCTGATGGCGCAGGCCGAGCTGCTGAGCAACCAGCGGGCGGACGACGCGGTGGAAGACGAAGGCGCCGGAGATGTGCCGTACCGTTACTTCACCTACATCAGCCCGGCCCACCGCGCGGCGCACCCGACCCACGGTGCGCTGTACGGCATCGAGCCCTATGTGATGGCGGGTGACGTTTACACCCAGCCACCGTATGTGGGGCGGGGCGGTTGGAGCTGGTACACCGGCGCAGCAGCGTGGCTGCACCGGGCGGCTGTGGAGTCCATCTTTGGCCTGCAGTTACAGGCACAGACCTTGCGCTTCACGCCCTGCCTGCCCGCCCACTGGCCCGAGGCCGAGCTGACTCTGGTGCGTGACGGGTGCACGCTGCATTTTGTATTGCGGCGTGAAGACGCGCCCACGGCACTGGCCGCAACCCGGCATCTGGGCGCGCAGTTGCTGCGCCCCTGCCAGGTTTTGAGGTGGACTGATCTGCCCGGCACCAGCCACTTTGTGGTGCCACTACTGGCAGATTGATGGTGCTATTTAATATATAGCTACTCAGGCATAGCTGACAGGGTCTAGAGGCTAATTTGGCATAAATTAGCCACCGCAGTGCCCCCAACCGGAAGCCGGGGCACCGTGGCGGTCAAAGCATTTTCTGGATCAAAGCACCCTTGAACAGCACCGGCCCGGTGGGGCCGCCCGCGCTGGGTACGCCGCCCTTGGGCTCCAGGCTGATGGCCAGCGTGGGCACGGCCTGCACATCGCCCTCCTGGGCGGTGAGGCGCAGCACGCGGTCGCTGCCCAGCACGCCCAGCGAGCGGGGGCCGCCTGCGGGCGGCAGCGCCCACAGTTGCAAAGAGCGGTCGGCCGCCTCCTGGAAGCCGCCCACGCGCTGCAAGGTGAGCTTCTGGCTGGTCGCGTCAAAGGTGACCAGCATGGACGCGGCCGCTTGCGCGTCGGCCAGCACCGCCACGTATTGAATCTGGGGCGTGGCCAGCAGTTGGGCTTGCAGGCGCTCAATGTCGCCGCCCATTTGCGCACGCAGGTTGACCCCGGTGACCACTGCCACCACGGTGGCCAGCGCACCTGCAGCGGCCATGCCGCGCCACAGCAAGAGGCTGCGCAGCCAGCCACCCAGGCCCGCGTTGGCAGCGCTGTGGGCGTGGGCCTGACGTGCGGCCTGCAGGGCTTGTGCCTGTTGTTCGCCTTGCAGCAGGTTGTCAATGCGCGTCCACACCGCCGGGTTGGGGCTGGACTGGGTTTGCAGTTCAGTCAGGCCGGCCAGGTGGGTTTGCCAGATCAGCGCGGCCGCGCGTACCGGGGGCTGCTCACGCGCCAGGGTCTCGAAACGGCGCCGGGCGCCACCGCGCAGGGTGCCCAGGGCGTAGGCACTGGCCAGTCGTTCAAGTAAATCGGGGTGTTGCGTCAGGTTCATGCGACGGCTCCTCAGGCGAACTGCGCCATGCACTGGCGCATTTGGTCCAGCCCACGCCGAATCCAGGTTTTGACAGTGCCCAGCGGCAGTTTGAGTTGCTCGCTGAGTTCGGAGTGGCTGAGGTCACGGATATAGGCCAGGCTGACCACTTCGCGCTGCTTGCTCTCCAGGCGCGCCAGGCACTGGTGCAAGGCCCAGGCTTGCTGGCTGGCCTGGGCCGTGTCCATGGGGCTGGGCGCGTCACCAGCCAGCGTGTCGGCCAGGGTGTCGTCCAACTCTTGGGTCAGATGGCCGCGGTCGGCCTTGCGCCGGCGCAACAGGTCCAGGCCGCGGCTGCGCACGATCAGCCCCAGCCAGGCCATGGGCGGGCTTAATGAGGCCCGGTAATCACCGGCTGAGCGCCAGATGGTTAAAAAAGCTTCTTGCAGCACATCCTCCGCCCACTCACGGTTGCTCACCACGCGCACGGCGAGTCCATAGAGTTTGGTGGCGCAGGCGTCGTAAAGTGCCTTGAGCGCGGCGTGGTCCTGGCGGGCCATGCGGTCAATCAAATCGATCAGATCGGCATCAGAGGTTGGGTGGTTCATGCGCAGATTGTCTTTGAACAAGGTGCAGAGCTTGGTTCACCATGAGGGTTGTGATTAACTTTATTTACTCCTGAATAAGTAGCTGTTAGCCCAATGTATATAAGGGCTTGAGCCATAAAACACTCTTATTTTTGTCGAGTGGGCCTTTATG
>CAZLRQ010000311.1:0-2628 GCA_964562035.1 uncultured Rhodoferax sp.
GAGCCAGGGTAAAAGTGGTTGAGCGGCTTTTTCTCAATCGGGTCAATGCAAAAGCCCGAGGAGCGGCCGTAAGTGGTCAGCACCATTTGTTCGCCTTGGCGCATGCGCACAAAGCAGGCGCCGCGCTGGCCTTCGTGCAGCTTGCAGTCGCGCGGGCACAGGTCGCACTGCAGGCGGCCGTCGTCCAGGCGGTGCCAGTAGCGGGCGGGGTAGTGCGCGTTGGGGGTGTCAGGGTTGTCAAAGTGCTGTGTGACCATCACCGGGCTCCTCGTTTTCTGCCCAGCACCGCACGCGGTAGCTGCTCAGGCGCAGGCCTGTCGCCCAAAAGTGGGGTGGCAGGCCGGCCTTGCGTTTCAGGTGGGCCAAAAAGTCGTCCGGGCGGGGCAGTTGCGCCCACACCTGCGGCAAAAAGGTGCTGCGGTAGTGCTCAAACTCCAGCATCACGCCGTCCACCCCCGGCTGCAGTTGGGCCAGGGCATGGGCCTCGGTCTCAAAACTCAGGGGCTGCAGCGTTGACAGCACCGACACCTCGATGTGAACGCCGTCCAGCTCGGCCAAGGTGAGCGGCGCAAAGCGCGGGTCGTGCAGGGCAGCGGCCACCGCATTGGCCTTCACATCGGCCAGCAGGCTGCGCCGGGGCTGCAGCGAGCCAATGCACCCGCGCAACGCACCCTGCTGCTTGAGGGTGACAAAGCTGGCGCCCGGCTCGTGCAGCCAGGCGGCGTCTTGCGGCGTGGCATCGGGGCGGCCCAGCGCCGTGGCAATGGCGGCGCGGGCTATCGGCAGCAGCGTGCCACCGGGGTCAGTGCTGGGGCTGTTCATCGTGCCCGTTCTCGGTCAGGGCCAAGGCGGCGTAGCCCACCACGCGCGTCTTGTCGCCTGCCGTGTCGCCAGAGTTGCACAGGCCCAGCAGCGCCGCTTGCAAGTGGTGTTGGCGGGCGGCCAGCATCAGCCCGTTGATGCAGATGCCACCGCAGGCCTGCTGGTGGGTGAGCGAGCTGCCCAGGTCCAGCATGGTTTGCACGGTTGCCGCGTCGCTGGCCTGGGCGGCACGGTAAGGCAGGTAGTGCGACAGATCAGAGCTGACCACAATCAGTGTCTCCGGCCCGCCCCACAGCAACTCCAGCACCTGGGCCACCTCCCGCGGCGTGGCGTCGCCCACGGCCAGTGGCACCAGCGTGAAATCGTCCAGCACCGACTGCAGAAAAGGCAGTTGCACCTCCAGCGAGTGCTCCTGCGCGTGGGCCAGCCGGCTCACCCTGACCTGGGGCAGCGCCACAATGCGGGCCACCGCCTGCCGGTCAATGTCCACCGCGCCCAGCGGCGTCGCAAACACATCCACCCCCGGCAAGGCCAGCCCGCGCACCGCCACCCGGTGCGCCGGCCCCAACAGCACCACGCGGTGAATGGTTGGGCGCCCGGCGGCCAGCCGCGCATAGGCCCGTGCCGCAATGGCCCCCGAGTAAACGTAGCCCGCGTGCGGCACGATCAGCGCCTTGGGCGTGGGCAGCCGTGGTTCGCCGGGGCGCGCCCGCTGCTGCGCGCGCGCCAGCAACGTCATCACATCACACGAGAGTGCGGAGGGCTGCCCCGGGTAAAAGGCATCGGCCACAGCGGGCGGGCGGACAGCAAGCATGCGAACCTCCTTGAAGCCCGCAGCTTAAGGGGGCAGGGGCCACAAACCTTGTGGCATGTCAAGGCAGGGGAATGTCAGCGGGGCGCTCAGCCGGCGCGCCGGTCCAGCGCTTTGTCATGGACGATGCGCGTGGCCATGTCCTGCAAGTGCGGCCAGGAAACCGGCTTGCCCATCAGCGCAATGCCCTCGGGCAGGCCGCCGTGCCGGGCAATCTGGGTGACCTCCATGCCGCTGACGGCGACGATGGTGGTGTCCGCCATTTCAGCGGTTTCACGCAAGACCCGCAGCATCTGAAAGCCGTCCATGCCCGGCATTTGCAGGTCGGTGATGAGCAAGTCGGGGCAGTCGCGCCCGAGCATCATCAGCGCTGCCACGGCGCTGTCGGCCACCCGCACCTCGGGCGCCATGGGCCACGCTGAAATTTTGGCTTGGTACAAGTGCCGCATCAGCGGGTCGTCATCCACCGCCAGCACCCGCAACCGACGTGGGCTGTTGGCGACGGCTGCCGAGGGCGCCGGGTTGGCCGGCACCTCTGGCGGGCCTGACTTTTGGTGCAGCAGCTTGTCAATCGAATCGCGCAACACGCGGCGGTGGCCGCCGTTGGTTTTCCAGGCCTGCAGCAGCCCGCTCTCTACCCAGAGCTGCACCGTGCCGACCGAGACGCCCAGCAAGGTGGCCGCCTCTCGGGAGGTGCAAAAAGTTTTCGTGACAAGGCTGCCTGGCATGTTGCGTTTTGGAGTGGGTCGTGCTTAAAAGGTTTCCCAGTCGGCGTCGTCGGCCGGGGCGGGGGCTTTGCTGGGCTGGCTGGCGGGGGCCTTGGCTTGCGTCAGCTTGGGTGTTGTCGCGGCGGGGCGCTTGGCCGCAGGCGCGCGCAGCGTGGGTGCCGCTGGCCGGGCCAGTGGGGCCCGCGCGGGTGTGCTGTTGTAGTTGACGCTGGTGCGCTGGCGCTGCACGCCGTGCCCCTCTTGCCCCCGCAGCTTGAACACCGACAC
>CAZLRQ010000312.1:0-2609 GCA_964562035.1 uncultured Rhodoferax sp.
CCATGCTGGGGTTGGCCATCAGGGCGCGGCCGATGGCGCACATCTGCTGCTCGCCACCCGAGGTGTACGCGGCCTGGCTGGTGCGCCGAGTTTTGAGGCGGGGAAAGTAGTTGTAGACCTTCTCCAGGTTGGCTGCAATTTCGCCTTTGTCCTTGCGGGTGTAGCTGCCGGTGAGCAGGTTTTCTTCAATGGTCAGGTGGGCAAAGCAGTGCCGGCCTTCCATGACCTGCACCACACCGCGCTGCACCAGGTCGGCCGGGGACAGGTTTTCAATGCGCTCGCCACGCAACTCGATCGAGCCCTTGGTGACCTCACCGCGCTCACCGCGCAGCAGGTTGGAGATGGCCCGCAAGGTGGTGGTTTTGCCCGCCCCGTTGCCCCCCAGAATGGCCACAATTTTGCCTTCGGGCACATTCAGGGACACGCCCTTGAGCACCAGAATGACGTGGTTGTAAATGACTTCGATGCCATTGACGTTGAGAACGATGTTTTTGGAATCCATTGCTTCTTACCCTTAGGGTTACCCTAAACCTGACGTTGACCAATCGGCAGCACTGCACGCAGCGCTGGCGGTTGACGGGTTATTGCGAAGTTGCCCTCGCAATAACCACTCAAACTCAGATCAAGACTGGCAATCGGCCGGTGTGCGGCGTGTCAGCTTTTTCTCGGCGGCGTATTTGTCAGCGGTGGTTTTCACCAGCGGTTTGATGATTTGCTCGTCCGCCTGCAACCAGTCGGAGGTGAACTTCCAGGCCTTGCCGTCCCAGGTATGAATACGCGCCCATGAGGAGCCCATGTGGTCGGCACAGGAGGTGCTGATGGGGCGCATCACACCAGCAAAGCCCAGCGCGTCCAGCTTGGCCTGGGTCAGGCTCAGGTTTTCCAGACCCCAACGGATTTGTTCACCCGTCATGACCTTGCCTTTGCCATAGCGCTCTTGCGCGGCGCGCACGCCCTCAATGCCCAGCATGGCGCTCATGGCACCCCGCATGTAAAGCACCTGGCCCACTTCTTCCTTGGGGCCTGTGCCCTGGCCTTTGGCATGCAGGCTGGCCAGCACATCTTTCACCAGCTTGGACTGCGGTTCAGCGCCGTGCTGCATGGTCACTGCGTTGTAGCCCTTGGCACCGTCGGCCACGTCTTTCACGTCAGGCTCGGCACCAGCCCACCACACGCCGTACATTTTTTCACGGGCGTAACCCGTGGCTTGCGCCTCTTTGATGGCGGTGCTGTTCATCACGCCCCAGCCCCACAAAATCACGTTGTCAGGGCGGCTCTGGCGCACTTGCAGCCAGGTGGCTTTTTGCTCCACGCCGGGTGCCGTCACGGGCAAGAGTTGCAGCGTAAAGCCGTGCATGGCAGCGCGCTCTTGCAGCAAGGGAATGGGCTCCTTGCCAAACGGACTGTCGTGGTAGACCAAGGCAATCTTCTTGCCCTTGAGCTTGTCAAAGCCGCCTTCTTTTTTGGCAATGGCCTGCATGATGGCGTCAGCCGCCACCCAGTAAGTGCCGGCAATGGGGAAGTTCCACTTGAAGACCGAGCCGTCGGCACTCTCGCTGCGGCCATAGCCCACCGTCACCACGGGAATTTTGTCCAGCGGGGCTTTCTCAGTGATGGCAAAGGTGGCGCCAGTAGACAGCGGCTGCACGAATGACGCGCCCTTGCTTTTCAGGCGTTCATAGCACTCCACGCTGCGTGCGGTGTCGTAGCCGGTTTCGCATTCTTCAAATGAAATCTTGACGCCATTGATGCCGCCACGCGCATTCACCAGCTTGAGGTAATCCACATAGCCGTTGGCCCATGGCACACCGTTGGGTGCATAAGGACCGGTACGGTAGGACAGCACGGGCACGTACTGCTCTTTGGCCTGGGCGAATGCGCTGCCGGTCACGAGGACCGAGGCACCGGTGGCCACCAGGGCGCTGGCGAGGACAAGTTGACGAAGCTTCATTTGTATCTCCTGTTTATAAATGGGGAAGCGCGAAAAAACGATGCAACGGGTCAGTGAGGGAAAGGCCACAACCGCAGCTTTTGCTTGGCAATCGACCACAACTTGGCCAACCCATGCGGCTCCACAATCAGGAACCACACAATCAGCCCGCCAAACACCATGAGTTCCGCGTGGGCCACGCCAGCGGTCGAAATTTCAATGCCCACCAGTGCCGCCAGTGCAGGCAGAAACTGGTTCAGAAAAATGGGCAGCAGCACAATGAACGCCGCGCCAAAAAAGCTGCCCATGATGGAGCCCATGCCGCCAATGATGACCATGAACAACAAGCGAAACGACTGGTCCACCGAGAACGCTGCCGGCTCCCAGGCGCCCAGGTAAATGAAGGCCCACAACGCCCCGGCAACGCCCACAATGAACGAACTCACCGCAAACGCCGTCAGCTTGGCGTACATGGGGCGAATACCAATCACGGCCGCCGCCACGTCCATGTCCCGAATGGCCATCCACTCCCGGCCCACCGCACTGCGCACCAGGTTCTTGGCCAGCAAGGCAATCACCGCCAGCACCGACAGGCAAAACAGGTACTTGGACAGCGGGCTTTCCAGCGACAGGCCAAACACCTGCAGGTTGGACACCGACACCGAGCCCGAAGGCGAGT
>CAZLRQ010000313.1:0-2606 GCA_964562035.1 uncultured Rhodoferax sp.
GCAAGAAGCAACTGGTCACCAACCAGGCCTGCTTTGGTTGCACCATTGCCTGCGGACGCATCAGCAAGATGGACGAGAGCCACTTCACCGTGGCCAACAAACCGCAATACTGGGGCGCCTCCGGCGGCCTGGAATACGAAGCGGCCTGGGCGCTGGGTGCTGCCAACGGCGTGAAAGACCTGGAGGCCTTGCAATACGCCACCATGCTCTGCAACGAAGAAGGCATTGACCCCATCAGCTTTGGCGCCACCGTGGGCGCGGTGATGGAAATGTATGAAATGGGCGTGCTGACCAAAGAGCAAATTGGCATTGAAGCGCCTTTTGGCTCGGCCCAGGCACTGGCCTTTTTGACCGAAGAAACCATCTACGGCCGCGGCTTTGGGGTGGAAATCGGCCAGGGCTCCAAGCGCCTGACCGCCAAGTACGGCCAGCCCGACCTGAGCATGACCAGCAAGGGCCAGGAATTCCCGGCCTACGACGGTCGCGCCATCCAGGGCATTGGCCTGGCCTACGCCACCAGCAACCGCGGTGGTTGCCACCTGCGCGGCTACACCATTGCGTCTGAAGTGTTGGGTATCCCGGTCAAGACCGACCCGCTGGAGCACGAAGGCAAGCCGGAGTTGGTCAAGGCCTTCCAGGACGCGACGGCAGCGTTTGACGCGTCGGGCCTGTGCGTGTTCACCACCTTTGCCTGGGGCTTGGCCGACCTGGCGCCGCAAATCTCGGCGGCCTGTGGCGACCAGTACACCACCGAAGAGCTGGAGAAAATTGGCGAGCGCATCTGGAACATGGAGCGCGAGTTCAACAACCGCGCTGGCTTTACCGCCAAAGACGACAGCCTGCCCAAGCGCCTGCTGACCGAAGCCTGCAAAACCGGCCCGTCCAAAGGCAAGGTCAACATGCTGGCCGAGATGATGCCCAAGTACTACGCTGTGCGTGGTTGGGACACTGAAGGCCGCCCCACCGCCGACACCAAGGCACGCCTGAGTCTGTGATTGGCATGCCCGCGCTTCTCGGGGGGTGGGCCTGTTAGCCACATGAGTTACGAACGAGCGGTCCCATGGCCGCTTTTCTTATTGGAGAATTCACCATGACCCATCACGTCATCCTCGGTGCCGGCCCGGCCGGTGTCATTGCCGCCGAAACCATCCGCAAACAGGCGCCCCGCGACACCATCACCCTGGTAGGCGACGAGCCGGAACCGCCGTATTCGCGCATGGCCATTCCCTATTTGCTGATTGGCAACGTGGACGAGCGCGGCACCTACCTGCGCAAGAGCCCGACCCACTTTGCCGACCTCAACATCAAGCAGGTGTCCGCCCGCGTCAAACAGGTGGACTCTGTGGGTAAAAAAGTGGTGTTTGACAACGGCGATTCACTGGCGTTTGACACGCTGTTGATAGCCACAGGTTCGCACCCGGTGCGTCCGCCCATTGCGGGCATTGAGTCCGCGGGGGTTCACCCGTGCTGGACGCTCAAGGACGCCCGCGCCATCATGGCCCTGGCCAAGCCGGGCGCCCGTGTACTGCAACTGGGCGCCGGTTTTATTGGCTGCATCATCATGGAGGCGCTGGCCGCCCGGGGCGTTCGCTTAAGTGTGGTGGAGATGGGTGACCGCATGGTGCCGCGCATGATGGGGCCCACGGCCGGCGGCATGATTCGCGACTGGTGCGAGACCAAAGGTGTGGAAGTGTTCACCGGCACCCGCGTGGAGTCGATTGAGCCCGGCGCGCCGCTAACGGTGCATTTGAGCAATGGCAAAACCATGCTGGCCGATTTGGTCATCAGCGCTGCCGGCGTGCGCCCGGCCATCGGTTTTCTGGAGAACTCCGGCATCACCTGCCTGCTGGGTGTGTTGACCGACGAGCACCTGCAAACCAATGTGCCCGGCATTTACGCCGCGGGTGATTGCTGCGAAGCCTTTGACAAGGTGAGCGGCAAAACCATTGTCAGCGCCATTCAACCCAACGCCGCCGAGCAGGCGCGCGTGGCGGCCATGAACATGGTGTCGTTTGGCCGGGGCAGGGCGCCACAGTCCAACCTGAAAGGGGTCACGCAAATCAACGTGCTGGACACCTTGGGCCTGATTTCCACCAGCTTTGGCGACTGGCAGGGTCGCCCGGGCGGCGAGCATGTGGAATTGACCGATGTGCCGGCCGGGCGCCACCTGAGCCTGCAGTTTCAGGGCGACGTGCTGGTGGGCTGTAACTCGGTGGGCTGGACCGAGCATGTGGGGGTGATGCGTGGTCTGGTCGAAGGGCAGGTCAAGCTGGGCGCCTGGAAAGAGACGCTCAAAAACGACCCGACCAAGCTGATGGAGGCCTACCTGGCCACGGCGCAGGCGCAAAGTGAGTGGACCGGCGCGCAGGACGAGCGACGCCGGTAAGATTTCGCCACCATGAAAATCACCTTCAAGCTGTTTGCCTCACTCACAGACTACCTGCCGGCTGAAGCGCGCTACACCAATGTGTTGGCGCTGGACATTGCGCCCGACGCCACCATCAGCCAGATCATCGAACCCTTCGGCATGCCGTCCAAGCTGGTGCACCTGGTGCTGATCAATGGCAAGTACATTGAGCCGACCAAGCGCCTGACCCAGACGCTGG
>CAZLRQ010000314.1:0-2594 GCA_964562035.1 uncultured Rhodoferax sp.
CGCGCCAGCCAAAGCGCTCCTGCAAATACAGCACCAGCACATTGAAGCCGCCCAGACTGGCCCGGTGGCGAAACAGCATCAGCATGCCCGTGCCCATCAGCAAACCGCCCAGCACCGCCGCAAACGCTGGCGACAAAGCCAGAAAATCAACCCACTGGGGCAGCACATTGACAAACACCGACAGCAGCCCCACGGCGGCAAACGTCTTCAAGGTGAACGCCCGCCCCATGCGCTGCCAGGCCAGCCCGTAAAACGGCAGGTTGATGACAAAGAACACCAGGCCAAAATTCCAGCCCGTGGCGTAATGGATGAGAAAGGCAATGCCGGCGGTGCCGCCTGTCAGCAGCCCGCTGTGGCCAAACATCACCACACCAAAGGCCACAAACAGCGTGCCCGTGATCAGCGCCTGCACATCTTCATAAGGCCGGTGTTGCAGTGAGGCAGCCTCGGCGGCGGGCGCGGTCTGGGTCGGGGCTTCAGGCTTCAAGTTCAGCCACAGTCTGTGTCTCTGCTGTGCTGTGGGGTGTGCTGCAGGTGGCGCCGCCACAACCGTGAATGATTTCACTGGGCAGTGCTTGCGGGGCCCGCACCTGCCCGGTCAGCGGGTCGTAGCCCACGCTGCGCAGGTGCAGCGCCAGCGCCGCATCCATGCTTTGGGCGTGCTGGGGAAACCAGAGTCCCAACTCATGCGCCATCTGGCGAATCACGTCAAGTTGTCCCGCCTGACCGCGTTGCACCCCCTCACGCATCACTTGCAGCACCACTTTGTGCTGGGTGGTGTGGCAGTTGCTGGAGGAGAACCGGGTGTCTTGCATCCACCGGTCTTCGCGGCTGAAATGGTCGTCCGTGTGGTCAACCAGTGTTTGCCAGGCGCTCAGCAACTGGTCGTCGCTGGCGTTGACCACGTTGGCCAGCAGGTCGACAAATTCGTGGTGGGTGTCGTCCATGAAAGACAAACCCAATTCGAGGGTTTCAGACCATTGCAATGTGGACATGGGGGTTCCTAAAAAACAAGGCCCGAGCATACCGAAAGCCCGATTTTTGAAGTTTGACCAAGGTCATGAAGCATGCGTGGTGCCCAAAAATGGGTGCCTGAGGTTGTAAGCTAGCGGCCCATGACCACTTCGTTTTCTCCCCCTTCGTTGGCCGAGCCCGCTGAGCTTGGTGCTGTTTTAAACCGTCAGGGCTACGCCGTGCTGAACGCTGGCGCCGTGAGTGCGTTGAGCCACTGTGCTGCTCAGGATTTGCAAGCGCTGTGTCCGCTGTGGGCTGACTTGCCGCCTGATGCCTACTTGAAAGACGGTGGCCGCTACCGGCGCCGTCGCCACGCCTGCTTTGAGGTGGACGGTGCCGTGGTTCGCCCCGTGCCGCACCGCCCGCATTGGCAACCTGTGGAGTACAACGCCTTGCACGGCGGCATGCAGCGTCTGTTTGATCCCATGCTGCCCGAGGCCGTGGCCGAGCCAGTCTGGAACCAGTTACTGGTGTGGCTGGGGCAGGTGTGCTCAGGTCTGAAAGGCGCCCAGCGCTGGTTTGTGGAAGCGCACCAGTTTCGCATCGACACCACCGACGGCATTGGGCGGCCCACGCCCGAGGGCGCGCACCGCGATGGGGTGGACCTGGTGGCCGTCTTCATGATCAACCGCAAGCAGGTCAAAGGTGGCGAAACCCGCGTGTTTGAGGCTGCAGGGCCCAATGGCCAGCGCTTCACGCTGACCGAACCCTGGTCGGTCTTGTTGCTGGACGACGCCCGGGTGATTCATGAGAGCACCCCCATTCAGCCCTTGGTGCCCGACGCACCCGGCGGGTACCGTGACACGCTGGTGCTGACTTTCAGGGCCAAGGCTTTTCAAGGCGACGGCGCATAGCTTGATCACTGTCAAGGTTTTTTAAAGCGTTCGGCGTCACACTGAACACCATTCAAACCAAAGGAGTTTTCACCATGTTCAATCACATTCTGGTTCCCGTTGACGGTTCGGCCACGTCGCAGTTGGCGGTGAGCAAGGCCATTGGCCTGTCCAAAGCCTTTGGCAGCCGCGTGACCGCCATTTTTGTCATCGACCCCTACCCTTTTACCGGTGTGGGCACTGACTTTGCCTACGGTCAAGCCGAGTATCTGAGCGCCGCCACGGCCGAAGCCAATGCCGCCATCAAGGCCACCAAGGCCCAGTTTGAAGAGGCCGGCGTGGCGGTAGAGACGTCGGTGATTGAGTCGCACAACGCCTGGCGCGGCATTGTGCAGGCGGCCGAGTCTTTGCCCGCTGACCTGATCGTGATGGGCTCCCACGGCCGCAGCGGCTTGGAAAAACTGGTGCTGGGCAGCGTGGCGCAAGCCGTGTTGTCGCACACGCACCTGCCGGTGCTGGTAGTGCGTGACTGATTGGTGTTTGGCCTGACCAGCGAAATCGTCGAAGGCGAACGCTGGCTTAAAGACAAGGTCAGCAAGGTCGTCGCGCGTGACATGCTGTTGGACTTCGGCGCCGAGGTGGCAGGGACATATGTGCCGGGTGGCAGCTTGCAGACCCAGGACGGTGTAGCGCTCAGCGCAGCGGCATCAAGGAGGAGCCCAACGGGCGGGGGACAGCCGCGGAGCT
>CAZLRQ010000315.1:0-2583 GCA_964562035.1 uncultured Rhodoferax sp.
GCGCGCCGTCCACCTTGTCCCGCGCGCGGCGCTGGCTCCAGAAGGCGCGGTACACCGCGCCTTTCACCTCAAACTCCACTTCCGCCAGGCAGTCCACCGTGTGGCGCGTCATGATGTCGTTGGCGGATGCCGAGATGCTTTTCAGGCGCGGGGTCTCGTGGTACAGCGCCAGGCAAATGGCGTCCAGCAGGGTCGACTTGCCCGCGCCGGTGGGGCCGGTGATGGCAAACAGGCTGTTGTCGGCAAAGGGCGCCTGGGTGAAGTCGATGCGCCACTCCCCTTTGAGTGAGTTGAGGTTTTTCAGGCGCAGGGTGAGGATTTTCATGGGGCTGCCTCGGTCAGGCCGGCCACCACGGCGCGGTAGCGCTGGCTCAAGGCTTCTTGCAGGTCGGGGGTGAGTTCTTCAAGGGCCAGGCGGCGGGCAAAGACCTCAAGGGGGTCCATCTCGTCCAGCGTTTCGCTCAAACCGCCCGCCAGGCTGGCGGCTGCGGTGCCGCGCTGGCGGCGCACGCGCAGCACCTCCACGGGCAAGTCAAGTGTCATGGCCTCCATGCGCGCGGGCAGGTCGGCCAGGTAGTCGTCCTCATTCACGGTCACTTCCAGCCACACCGGCTGCCCGTCAGCGCTTTGGCTGGCGGCGGTTTGAATCGCTTCTTTGAGTTCCAGCAGGTTGCCGCTGACCGACACAAGGCGCTGGAAACACGGCACCGGCAGGGGCGTGACGGCACGCAAGCCCTCGGCCCCCAGGTCGACCAGCAACACTTCTTTTTGTTGCCGCGCTTCGTCAAACCCCAGCGCAATGGGCGAGCCGCAGTAGCGAATGTGGTTGAGCCCACCCACCTTTTGCGGCTTGTGGATGTGCCCCAGCGCGATGTAGTCCACCGGCGGAAACGCCGCTGTGGGAAAAGCCTCCAGCGCGCCCACATAAATCTCGCGCACCGACTCGTTGCTGCTGGCGCCCACGGTGGTGAGGTGCCCTGTGGCCATGATCGGCACGGTGCGGCCCAGCGTGGTTTGCAGCTCGGCTTGCTGTGCGCGGCCGGCCGCATGGACCGCTTGGTAATAGGCCGCAATGGCCAACTGCATGGACTGCTGCTTGTCCTGGGCGCTTTGCCCGGCCTGGCTCTGCAGCACATCACGCGGGCGGATGAACGGCACGGCGCAGACGATGCAACCCGCCTCGCCCTGTTTCCCGCCATCCAGGTCATTCCCGCGCAAGGGCAGCACAAGCACCTGACTGGCGGCGTCTTCCACCGCTGCCACTACCGTGGTGCTCAGGCAGGCCAGCAGGGCGCGGCTCTCGCCCAGTGTGGCCACCGAATCGTGGTTGCCGCCCAGCAGCAAGAGGGCCACGCCGGCGCCGTGCAGCCGCACCACCAGTTGGCTGTACAGCTCGCGCGCGTAGCTGGGCGGCGCGCCGGTGTCAAAAATGTCACCGGCGATCAGTACCGCGTCCACTGCATGGGCCTCAACCTGCATCAGCAGCCAGTCGATCAAGGCCTGGTGCTCGGGCTGGCGGCTCTTGCCCATGAAATGCTGGCCCAGATGCCAGTCAGAGGTGTGGAGGATGCGCATGGTGGGGTGTCGGATGGGGGGCGATGGAAGGGCGCTATTTTGAGGCGGAAAGTCGCGGCCGCGTTGGGAGCGGCCGGCCTGAACTCGCGGCTCGCCGCAGGGCGCAGGCTTTATTCCAGGTGCACATTTTGTGCCTGGGGGCTTGGCGTATGTTTTTTATTTGATAGCTACTAGTGCTTGGCTGTATTGGGCTAAAGGCCAATGTGGCCTATAAATCTAGCGTACGCACCGAAACGTCAGGTTCAAGCGGCGTCGGCCCAGGAGTGCGTGGTCACCGTCTGCCAGTGCCGCCACGCCGTGGTAGGCCAGCCGCGACGGGCCGCCCCACACCACCACATCGCCATGCACCAGCCGCCAGCGCTGGGGGCGGTCAGCGCGATGGGTGCTGCCAAACAAAAACACCGCCGGCAGTCCTAGGGAGACCGACACAATGGGCGCGCGCAGGTCTTGCTCGTCTTTGTCCTGGTGCAGCGAGAGTTTGGCGCCGGGCACGTACTGGTTGATGAGGCAGGCATCAGGCTCGAAGCGGGGGTAACCGGCTTGCGCGGCGGCGCGCTGGGCCAGTGCCAGCAGGCCGGCGGGCAGGGCGGGCCAAGGCTGGTTGGCGTGCGGGTCTCGGGCGGTGTAGCGGTAGCCGCTGGCGTCAGACACCCAGCCCAGCCGGCCGCAGTTGCTCATGCCCACCGACATGGTGTAGCCGCCCGGGGTTTGCCAGTGGCGCAAGGGGGCTTGGGTGAGAACGGTCTCGATGGCTTGCAGCAGGGCGGCAGCGCCGTCGCGGGCAAAACCGTGCAGCAGCACCGCGCCGGGTGCGATGGGCGTTAGCGTGGCTTCGGGCGGCAGGTCGTCAAACAGGTCCATGGTTGGGCTTTGGCTGGCTTTGGCCTTTGGGTCAATGGTTGGAGGGAGTCTGCGCGTGATCCGCCTGGTGCGCTCCGTGCCCGCTGGGCGTTGAGGTGTGAACTCTTCTTTTAATAGCTACTTATTCAATAAGGACGGGGGCTGGAA
>CAZLRQ010000316.1:0-2578 GCA_964562035.1 uncultured Rhodoferax sp.
AATCAGCATGATTTGATTGAACTGCGTACCCAGGCTGGCGTACACGATTTATTACCGGGGCTGACAGGTTGGGCTCAAATCAATGGGCGTGACGAGCTGCCTATTCCTCAAAAGGTGATGCTGGACACCGAATACCTTCAAAATAAGTCGTTTTACTTGGATGTAAAAATAATACTTTTGACCGCCCTCAAGGTTCTTAGAAGAGATAATGTGACGCATTAAAGCTATAAGAGTTTCTGCGTAGGGATTTTCCAATTCAATTTATAAGGCACTCATGAATAACTTAATCGACATCCAGAATCAAATCGCTGCTTTGCAAAAGCAAGCCGATGAAATCAAAGCCCAGGAGTTTGACAAAACCGTGGCTGATATTCTGGAAAAGATGGCTGCATTTGGCATCACTTTAAAAGACCTTGAGGCCGTAAAAGGCAAAACCCGCAAGGCCGCGGCACCGGGTACCAAACAGGCCGCAGCCAAGTTCCGTGGGCCCAATGGCGAAACCTGGAGTGGTCGGGGCTTGATGCCGCGTTGGTTGTCTGCATTGGTGGCGCAAGGGCGCACCAAGGAAGAGTTCGCCATCACAAACTAAGACGGGTTGGTGGCAGGTCAGGGAGTGTTATGCAAAAAATAATATTGGGGTGGCCACGTGCAGTCAAGCAGTGGTCCGTGGTGGTTCTTGATGTTGGCTTGGCCATCGTTGCAACTTGGGTTGCATTTACGTTAAGGCTGGATGCCCTGCACTGGCCATCGGGCGCTCAGTGGTGGGTTTATTTGCTCGCTCCCTTGCTGGCGGTGCCTGTATTTGTCAGATTTGGTTTGTACCGGGCTATTTTTAGATACACCGGTCAGGCCGCTTTGTACGCTACGGGTCGTGCAGTTCTTCTTTACGGTATCGCTCTACTTTGCATATTAATTTGGCAGCGTTGGCCGGGTGTCCCCAGAAGCGTTGGTGTTCTACAGCCCTTGGTGTTTTTGTTTTTGGTGGGCGGTAGCCGCGCCATAGCGCGTTTCTGGCTGGCAGACATGAGCCGTCTTGCCAAGATGTCAGAAGGGCGCTTATTAATTTATGGCGCGGGTATGGCAGGTGTGCAAACAGCCTCTGCCATTGGCGTGTCGGGTCAATATGTGGTGCTTGGGTTTTTGGATGATGATCCGAAAAAGGTCAATCGCAGTATCAACGGTTTGCCTGTTTATTCCCGCGCTCAGGTTTTTGAGATAGTTGCCCAGCACGGCGTGACTGATATTTTGCTGGCCTTGCCCAGTGCATCCAGAGACCGCCGCAACACCATCATTGAGAGTTTGCGAGCACTGCCGGTGCACATTCGCACACTGCCAGCCTGGTCAGATCTGGCCAGCGGCCGCGTCACGGTTCAGGATTTCCGGGAGCTGGATGTTGAAGATTTGCTGGGCCGTGCGCCAGTGCCGCCGGACACCGCCTTGATGGCGCGTGATCTGGCGGGGCAGGTGGTGCTGGTCACTGGCGCGGGCGGCAGCATTGGCGGCGAGTTGACGCGGCAGATTGTGCTGCAGCGCCCGCGGCAGTTGCTGCTGCTGGACCACAACGAGTTTGGTTTGTATTCCATTCACCAGGAGTTGCAGGGCATCTGTGCAGCGCAGGGGCTGGCGGTTGAGTTGGTGCCCTTGTTGGGCAGTGTGGCCAATTTTGAGCGGCTGCTTGCCGTCTGCAAGCTTCATCAGCCGGCCACTGTGTACCACGCAGCCGCTTACAAACATGTACCGATGGTGGAAGACAACGCGGGTGAGGGTGTGGCCAACAATGTGTTTGGCACGCTCAATATGGCCCGGGCCGCCCAAGCGTCGGGCGTCAAGCGTTTTGTGCTGATTTCCACTGACAAGGCGGTGCGCCCAACCAACATCATGGGCGCGACCAAGCGCATGGCGGAGTTGGTGCTGCAGGCCTTGGCTGCCGAAGAGGCTCAAACCTGTTTCACCATGGTGCGGTTTGGCAATGTGCTGGATTCCAGTGGCAGTGTGGTGCCTTTGTTTCGCCGCCAGTTGGCCGCTGGCGGGCCGCTCACGGTCACGCACCCGGAGGTCACCCGCTATTTCATGACCATCCCAGAGGCCGCGCAGTTGGTTTTGCAGGCGGGCGCCATGGCCGAGGGGGGCGATGTGTTTGTGTTGGACATGGGCGAGCCGGTCAAGATCATGGACCTGGCGCAGCGCATGGTGCAGCTCAGCGGCCTGACGGTGCGCAACGAACACAACCCGGTGGGTGATATCGAGATTGCCATCACCGGTTTGCGTCCCGGTGAAAAGCTCTATGAGGAATTGTTGATTGGCGACAACCCCGAGCGCACGGTGCACCCTCGCATCATGAAAGCCCACGAAGACTATCTGGCCTGGCCCGACCTTGCCGTGCAACTGGATGCGCTGCGCAACGGCGCCCATGCTTCTGACGTGGCCGCCATCAAAGCGGTTTTGCAAACCTGTGTGCACGGCTACGGCGTGCAAGTGGCTATCGCCTGAGATCTGCAGTCGATGTTGTCCCGGGCTCGACCCGGGATCCATGACTTCTGGGGGCCCTGGATTGCGGCACAATTTGCATTTGTATCTC
>CAZLRQ010000317.1:0-2572 GCA_964562035.1 uncultured Rhodoferax sp.
GGCAACATGGGCCTGCCGCCCAAGCTGCTGGCGCAGGGCATCACCGACATGGTGCGCATCTCGGACGCCCGCATGAGCGGCACCGCCTACGGCACTGTGGTGCTGCATGTGGCGCCCGAAGCCGCGGCCGGTGGCCCGCTGGCCATCGTGCGCGATGGCGACTGGATTGAATTGGACAGCGCGGCCGGCAAGCTGCATCTGGAAGTGAGCGACGAAGAGATCGCCCGGCGCCACGCCGAGCGCGAGGCTCAGGCCGCCCAAAGTACGGCCGCCCCCAAGAGCGGCTACCAGCAGCTCTACATCGACCGCGTGTTGCAGGCCGACGAGGGCTGCGACTTCGACTTTTTGGTGGGTTGCCGTGGCGCCGCGGTGCCCAAGCACTCGCACTGAATGCCGTCCGATTTTTGAAAGCACCGCGATGAGCCAAAAAATCAAATGCGCGCTGATCGGACCCGGCAACATCGGCACCGATCTGCTCTACAAACTCCAACGCAGCCCGCTGCTGGAGCCTGTGTGGATGGTCGGCGTGGACCCCACGTCCGAGGGCCTCAAGCGCGCCCGCGCGCTGGGCCTGAAAACCACCGAGTTGGGCGTGGACGGCCTGTTGCCGCATGTGCTGGCTGACGGCGTGCAGATTGCCTTTGACGCCACTTCGGCCTATGTGCATGCCGAGAACTCGCGCAAGCTCACCGCTTTAGGCGTGATGGTGATTGACCTCACCCCCGCCGCCATTGGTCCGTTTTGCGTGCCGCCAGTCAACCTGCTGGCGCTCCTGGGCCAGGGCGAGATGAACGTCAACATGGTGACCTGCGGCGGGCAGGCCACCATCCCCATGATTGCGGCCATCTCCGGCGTGCAGCCGGTGGCCTATGCCGAGATCGTGGCCACCATCTCCAGCGAATCCGCCGGCCCCGGCACGCGCAAGAACATTGACGAGTTCACCCGCACCACCTCCCGCGCCATTGAGCAGGTGGGCGGTGCCGCCAAGGGCAAGGCCATCATCATCATCAACCCGGCCGAGCCGCCGCTGGTGATGCGCGACACCGTGCATTGCTTGACTGAAGGCGAGCCCGACCAGGCCCGCATCACCGCCGCCATCCACGCCATGGTGGCCGAGGTGCAAAAGTACGTGCCCGGTTACCGTTTGGTGAACGGCCCGGTGTTTGACGGCAAGCGGGTCTCGGTGTTTCTGGAGGTGGAGGGCCTGGGCGATTTCCTGCCCAAGTACTCCGGCAACCTCGACATCATGACCGCCGCCGCGGCGCGCACCGCCGAACTGTTTGCCGAGCACATGCTGGCCGGCAAGATCGTCCTGAACCCGATGGCCACGGCCGCCTGAGCCCGGAGAACCCCATGACCGTTCAAGGTAAAAAAATCACCGTCCACGACATGACCCTGCGTGACGGCATGCACCCCAAGCGCCACCAAATGACGCTGGACCAGATGGCCGCCGTGGCCACTGGGCTGGACGCCGCCGGCGTGCCGCTGATCGAAGTCACCCACGGCGATGGCCTGGGCGGCTCGTCCGTCAACTACGGCTTTCCGGCCCACACCGATGAAGACTACTTAAGTACCGTCATTCCCTTGCTCAAACAGGCCAAGGTGTCGGCGCTGCTAATTCCCGGCATTGGCACGGTGGACCATCTGCGCATGGCCCGGGATTTGGGTGTCCACACCATCCGCGTGGCCACCCACTGCACCGAGGCCGATGTGTCCGAGCAGCACATCAGCCTGGCGCGCAAGTTGGGGCTAGACACGGTCGGCTTTTTGATGATGGCGCACAAAGCCGATGCCCCGCGCCTGGTCAGCCAGGCGTTGCTGATGGAAAGCTATGGCGCCAACTGCGTCTACATCACCGACTCGGCCGGCTACATGCTGCCCGAGGAAGTGAAGGCCAAAATCAGCGCCGTGCGCACCGCGCTCAAGCCCGAGACTGAAATCGGCTTTCACGGCCACCACAACCTCGCCATGGGCGTGGCCAACTCGGTGGCTGCCGTGGAATGCGGCGCCACGCGCATTGACGCCGCCGCGGCTGGTCTGGGCGCGGGTGCGGGCAACACGCCCATGGAGGTGTTCATTGCCGTGTGCAACCGCATGGGCATTGAGACCGGGGTCGACCTGTTCAAGATGCAGGACGTGGCCGAAGACATCGTGGTGCCCATGATGGACCACCCGATCCGCATCGACCGCGACGCGCTCATCCTGGGCTACGCCGGGGTGTATTCGTCCTTTTTGCTGTTCGCCAAACGGGCGGAAAAGAAGTACGGCGTGCCCGCCCGCGAGTTGCTGATTGAACTGGGGCGCCGCGGCATGGTGGGCGGCCAGGAAGACATGATTGAAGACGCCGCCATCACCATGGCCAAGGCGCGCGGCCTGATCTGAAGCAATGACCATGACAAACACTATTTCCGCCACATCCTCTGCCCGCTACAAGGGCGTCTTCCCCGTCGTCCCCACCACCTTCTTCGAAAACGGCGCGCTGGACCTGGCCAGCCAGAAACGCTGCGTTGACTTCATGATCGACGCCGGCTCCAACGGCCTGTGCATTCTGGCCAACTTCTCCGAGCAGTTC
>CAZLRQ010000318.1:0-2569 GCA_964562035.1 uncultured Rhodoferax sp.
CCGACGGCTGGGGAATACATCCAGCACCATTTGCAACATTTGCAAATGGACTTCTCATTTCAAGGTGTCAAACAGACCAGTCTGGTTGACTTCAGCCTGTTTAATCTCGACTCACTTTTCTATTCGGTGATTTTGGGTGCGCTGGGTTGCTTTTTGCTGTGGCGTGCTGCCCGCAAGGCCACCGCAGGTGTGCCCGGCCGCTTTCAGGCTGCCGTGGAAATCTTGTCTGAAATGGTTGAAAACCAGGCTAAGGGTGTGATTCACAATGCCAAGAGCCGCAAGCTGGTGTCGCCTTTGGCGTTGACTGTGTTTGTCTGGATTTTCCTGATGAACGCCATGGACATGTTGCCCGTTGATGCCTTGCCGGCGTTGTGGCACAGCGCTGGCCCTGCCATGGGCTACAAAGATTACATGCGGGTGGTGCCCACGGCCGATCTTTCCACCACACTGGGCATGTCGTTCAGCGTGTTGGCCATCTGCCTGTTCTACAGCGTCAAAATCAAGGGTTTGGGCGGCTGGACGCATGAGCTCGTGGCTGCGCCGTTCGGCGACAAGGTTTACCTCTACCCCATCAACTTTTTGATGCAGATGATTGAGTTTGCTGCCAAGACCGTCTCACACGGCATGCGGCTGTTCGGCAACATGTTTGCCGGCGAATTGATTTTCATGTTGATCGCCTTGATGGGTGGCGCATGGGCCTGGCAATTCAACCCTGGTGAGGGTATGTTTTGGTTGGGTATCGGGCATGTGATTGCTGGAACTGCTTGGAGCATTTTCCACATTCTGGTGATCACGCTGCAAGCCTTCATCTTCATGATGTTGACGCTGATTTATGTGGGGCAGGCCCACGATTCACACTGATCGTTTTTTCTCTTTTCTTTTTCTTTTTTTAGTACCTAGGAGCAATCATGGAAAACATTCTTGGCCTCGTCGCATTGGCTTGCGGTTTGATCGTTGGTTTGGGCGCACTCGGAGCCTCTATCGGCATCGCGTTGATGGGTGGCAAATTTCTGGAGTCGTCGGCACGTCAGCCTGAACTCATGAACGAACTGCAAACCAAGATGTTCATCTTGGCCGGTCTGATCGACGCTGCTTTCCTGATCGGTGTGGCTATCGCCCTGCTGTTTGCGTTTGCCAAGCCTTTCGCTATCTAATTTTGCCTAAGCTTTCACGCTTGAAAGGGAATAAGCTGTGAACATCAACGCAACCCTGTTCCTGCAGGCGGTTGTTTTTGCGATTCTGGTGTGGTTCACGATGAAATACGTGTGGCCCCCAATCACAAAAGCGCTGGACGAGCGGGCGCAGAAAATAGCCGACGGTCTTGCGGCCGCTGACAAAGCCAAATCTGAACTTTCGTCCGCTAACAAGCGTGTCGAAGCAGAGTTGGCCACGTCGCGGACCGAAACCGCTGCGCGTCTGGCAGATGCCGAACGCCGCGGACAAGTCATTGTCGAAGAAGCCAAAGCCAAAGCAACCGAAGAAGGCAGCAAGATCATTGCAGCCGCCAAGGTTGAAGCTGAACAACAAAGCACCAAAGCCCGTGAGGCCTTGCGCGAGCAAGTTGCTGCGTTGGCCGTCAAGGGCGCTGAGCAGATTCTCCGTAAGGAAGTCAATGCCGGTGTTCACGCTGATTTGCTTGGCCGTTTGAAGACTGAGCTGTAAGAGGACAACCATGGCTGAACTCGCCACTATTGCTCGACCTTACGCTGATGCCTTGTTCAAGGCGTCACTGGCCGACTTGAACGCGGCTGCCGTTTGGGTTGATGAGTTGAAGGAAATTGCCGGCAACGCGCAGCTCCTGCAATTTGCGGACAACCCGAATGTGCGGGCTGACCAGGTGTTTGACTTGATCGCTGGCGTAGCCAAGACGGCTTTGCCCGAGATGGCCAAGAACTTCTTGCGCACGGTCATTGCCAACGGTCGTCTGAGTGCCTTGCCGGAAATCGCAGCACAGTTCCGTGCGCTCAAGAACGCCCAAGGCGGATCGTCAGACGCGGTGGTGTACAGCGCTTTTGCGATCGACAGCGCAACGCTGGCTGATTTGTCGGCCACACTTGAGAAGCGATTTGGTCGCCAGCTCAATGTGTCAGTCGAATTGCAACCCGAATTGATCGGTGGCATTCGCGTGGTGGTGGGTGATGAGGTTCTTGACTCTTCTGTCAAAGCCCGTCTGGAACAAATGAAAGTGGCATTGACGGCCTGAGGCGCAAGCCCTTGCCGTTATGCCCAACTAAAGAAAGAAGGAAAGAGTCATGCAACTCAATCCCGCAGAAATTTCTGAACTGATCAAGAGTCGTATCGAAGGCCTGTCAGACAGCGCCAACATCCGCAACCAAGGTACCGTTGTGTCGGTGAGTGACGGTATCTGCCGCATTCACGGCCTGTCGGACGTGATGCAGGGTGAGATGCTTGAATTCCCCGCCGGTAGCGATGGTTTGCCCACCTACGGTTTGGCACTGAACCTCGAGCGTGACTCGGTTGGTTCCGTGATTTTGGGTGAGTACGAGCACATTTCCGAAGGCGACACCGTCAAGTGCACGGGTCGTATTCTGGAAGTGCCCGTGGGCCC
>CAZLRQ010000319.1:0-2567 GCA_964562035.1 uncultured Rhodoferax sp.
CCGGCTGGCGGTGGCCGTGCAGCACGTCTTCATAGGCGCTGCGGGCGGCGTGGGTGAGCACTTTGTCGCGCACGTAGCGGCCGTTCACGTAGCAAAACTGCTGGTCAGCGCGCGAGCGTGCCACATCAGGAATGCCGGCGCGGCCCCACACCCGCACGGCTGGCGTGTTGTCTGGCCGGCTGGCGCTGGTGCGGTAGTTCACCGCTACCGAGCTGTTTAAGTAGTCGCGCCCCAGCACGTCAGACAGGCGCTGCTCCAGCGGCTGCTCTGAGTCGCAGCGGCGCCATTGCTCCACCAGCTTGCCTTCGTGCCAAATACAGAAGCCCACGTCAGGCCGGGCCAGCGCGTGGCGGCGCACCGCCTCGATGCAGTGCGACAACTCGGTGGCGTCGGTCTTGAGAAACTTGCGCCGCGCCGGGGTGCTGTAAAAAAGTTCTTTCACCTCCACGGTGGTGCCGGTGCTGCGGGCCACGGGCCTCAACTCGCCGGTGCGGCCTTCCAGTAAATAAGCATTGTTTTGGCCTGTAGCCCTTGACAGTATTGCGCAGTCAGCTATGGAGTTAATAGCGGCCAGTGCCTCGCCCCGAAAGCCCATGGTGCCCACCGACTCCAGGTCGAGCAGGTTGCTGATTTTGCTGGTGGCGTGGCGCTTGAGGGCAATGGGCAACTCTTCACGGGGAATGCCGCCGCCGTCGTCTTCCACCGAGATCAGGCGCACACCGCCTGACAGTAGCCGCACCGTGACCTGCGTGGCGCCGGCGTCCAGGGCGTTGTCGACCAGTTCGCGCACCACCGAGGCGGGGCGTTCCACCACTTCGCCCGCGGCAATCTGGCTGATCAGCTCGTCAGGCAGTTCAAGAATGGGGCGGCGGGGGGCGGGGTGTAGGGCGGCGTTCACCGCGCTGATTTTAGGGGCCGGCGGTATGCAGCCGGCCGCCGACGGCTTGTCTTATGGCCGAATGGCAATTTCGTTTTTGACCGCTTTTACGCCATTGACGTCTTTGGCGATGCGCTCGGCCTCCGCTTTTTCCGTGCCACTTTTGGCAAAGCCGGAGAGCATGACCGTGCCGTTGAGCGTTTCGACACTGATGGCGGCCGCACCGACCACGGGGCTGTCGACAAAGCGGGCCTTGATCTGGGTGGTGATGACGCTGTCGTCAACATAGGCGCCCACGGTTTCCTGCCCGCGTGTGACGGCGCAGCCCGACGCCGCAAGCAGCGCAACAGCCAGCATGGCGGCGATCAGTGTGGTTTTGATTGGCATGACGTTCCTCCCCAAAGACGATGAAAAAGTGTCTGAAGACACCGCTGGAGTCGCCAGTCTGGCAGGCGGGGCTTACCCCGGTTTGTGAATTCTCAATTGGGCTTTAAAACCCGGTTGCAAACGCCCGGGCACGGCCCGTGGGGCGCAGCGGGTGGCTTCAGGGTTGGGCGGCGTCGTGACCGTCGGCAGTAGTGCCTTCGGGCAGGCGGTTGGCCAGTACCTTGTCGATGGTCTTGCCGTCCATGTCCACAATCTCCAAGCGCCAGCCTTCCCAGTTCACGGTGTCGGCCACCTTGGGCAGACGCCCGGTGAGCAGCATCATCATGCCGCTGAGGGTGTGGTAGCGGCCCCGTTCCTCGTCCGGCACGGCGTCCAGTTGCAGGCGGTCTTTCAGCTCAGGCACCGGAATATGGCCGTCCAGCAGCCAGGAGCCGTCGTCGCGCTCGACCGCCCATGAGGTTTTGGGGTCGCGCGGCTGAAATTCGCCGGTGATGGCTTCAATCAGGTCTTGCAGCGTCACGATGCCCTGCACCTCGCCGTACTCGTCAATGACAAACGCCATGTGCACGTCTGACGAGCGAAAGTTGTCCAGCAACTCCATGCCGGTGAGTGTTTCAGGCACATACAGCGGGGGCTGCAGCACCTGATCGGCCAGGTTGCGCCCGCCGTCGCGCAGCGCGCGCGACAGCCATTGGCGCGCATTGATGACGCCCAGCACATTGTCCAGTCCGTTTTTGATGACCGGAAACCGGGCATGGTCGCTTTCTTCAATGCGGGCCAGGTTGTCCTCAAACGGCAAGTCCACATCCAGCACCACCACGTCGCCGCGCGGCACCATGAGCGAGCCGATTTGCCGGTCGTCCAGCCGGAACACGTTGCGCACCATGGCGTGCTCGTGCGATTCGATCACGCCCGCCGTGGTGCCCTCGGCCAGCATGGCGTGGATCTCTTCTTCGGTGACGGCCTGGTGGCCGTTGTCTTTGACGCCCAGCACCTTCAGCAGGCCGTGGGTCGAGATGGACAGCAGGCGCACAAAGGGCTTGGTGGCAATCGCCAGCCAGTCAATCGGCCGCGCCACCAGCCGCGCCAGCGTTTCGGGGTGCGTCTGGCCAATGCGCTTGGGCACCAGTTCACCGACCACAATGGAGAAATAAGTGATCAGCACCACCACCAGACCGGTGGCGCCATAGGCGTTGTACGGCTCGGGCACGCCCGACGCTGCCAGCCACACCGACAAAGGCGCGGCCAGCGCCGCCTCACCCACAATACCGTTGAGCACCCCAATGGAGGTGATGCCAATCTG
>CAZLRQ010000320.1:0-2559 GCA_964562035.1 uncultured Rhodoferax sp.
GACGACATCAAGGGCGGCTACTACCGCCCCATGCACGTGCACCGCGCCGAGATTGGTTTTGACGCCCAGGGCAAGGTGCTGGCTTGGGATCACGTCATCGTGGGGCAGTCCATTGCGGCGGGCACGCCCTTTGAAGGTTTCATGATCAAGGACGGCGTGGATACCACCGCGGTCGAGGGCATGCGCGACCCATACGACGTGCCCATGCGCCTCTCGGTGCACCACCCCAAGGTCAATGTGCCGGTGCTGTGGTGGCGCAGCGTGGGATCCACCCACACCGCGTATGTGATGGAAACGCTGATTGACGAAATTGCCCGCGCCACGCAGCAAGACCCGGTGGCCTACCGGCTCAAGCTGTGGGGCGACAAGCACCCGCGCCACCAAGCCGCCCTGAAGCTGGCGGTGGCGCAGTCCGGCTACGGCCAGCGCGTGTTGCCCAAGGGCCAGGCCTGGGGTGTGGCGGTGCACGAGTCGTTTGACACAGTGGTGGCGTATGTCGCGGAGGCCTCGGTGACGGACGGCGTGCCCAAGCTGCATGCGGTCACGGCCGGGGTGCACTGCAACCTGGCGGTCAACCCCAAAACCATTGAAGCCCAGGTGCAGGGCGCCGCCCTGATGGGCCTGGGCACCTGCCTGCCCGGGGCGGCCATCACCTTCAAAGACGGCGTGGTCGAGCAAAGCAATTTTGGCGACTACGTGGTGGCCCGCCTGCCCGACATGCCGCGCATGGCGGTGCACATCGTGCCCAGCGCGGAGGCGCCCACCGGCATGGGCGAGCCCGGCCTGCCGCCGCTGGCCCCGGCGTTTGCCAACGCCATTGCCCAACTGACCGGCAAAACGCCGCGCGGCTTGCCTTTTAAGCTGGCCTGACACGATGGAAAGCCTTGACCTGCGCGTGCTGGCCGATGCCCTGCAATGGCGGCGCGCGGGCCACGCCGTCACGCTGGTGACCGTGGTGGAAACCTGGGGCAGCGCGCCCCGGCCGCCCGGCGCGCTGCTGGCGGTGCGCGACGACGGCCGGGTGAGCGGCTCGGTGTCCGGCGGCTGTGTGGAGGATGACCTGATCGCGCAAACCAAAGCCGCGTTTCACAGCGCTAACGCTGCGGCGTGCTCGCCAGCCAAGCCGTCCATGATGGCTTACGGCGTGAGCAAAGACGAGGCGGTGCGCTTTGGCCTGCCCTGCGGCGGCACCTTGCGCCTGGTGCGTGAGCCGCTGCTCGACACCGCCTGGGTGGAAGACCTGCTGGCGCGCACCGCACGGCATGAACTGGTGGAGCGGCGCCTGACACTGGCCACCGGTGCGGTCACCCTGCACCCGGCGGTGCGCGGTCAGCCCATGCGTTTTGACGGCAGCGCGCTGGCCAGCGTGTTTGGCCCCAAGTGGCGCCTGCTGCTGATCGGTGCCGGCCAGTTGTCACAGGCCGTGGCGCAGATGGCGCAAATGCTGGACTTCGAGGTGTTGGTTTGTGACCCGCGCGAAGACTATGCCGCCACCTTGCAGGGGGCGGGCATCACCCGGCTGGCGGGCATGCCCGACGACGTGGTGCGCGAGCTGGTGCCTGACGCCCATACCGCCATCGTGGCGCTCACGCACGACCCCAAGCTCGACGACATGGCCTTGCTGGAGGCGCTCACCTCCAATGCGTTTTACGTGGGCGCCCTGGGTTCGCAGCGCAACCAGGTAGCGCGCAAAAAGCGCCTGGCCGAGCACTTTGATTTGCCCCCTGAGGCGCTGGCGCGGTTGCATGGCCCGGTGGGCCTGTTCATTGGCGCCAAGACGCCGGCCGAAATTGCGGTGTCGATCGTGGCGCAGATCGTGCAGGTCAAAAACGCCGTGGCACAGACCGCTACCACTGCGGACGCCGTCCTGTGCGAGAGCAACGCCCAACCGTCCTGATTCTGGCCAGTGGCCGTGGCGAGCGCTACCAAGCCTCGGGCGGCCAGGGGTCCAAGTTGCAAGCCCTGCTGCACGGCAAGCCGGTGCTGCAGCACACGCTGGACGCCGTGCGCGCCAGCGGCCTGCCGTTTCATGTGGAGCGGGGCCCGCACCCCGGCATGGGTGACTCGATTGCGGCGGCCGTGCGCGCCACCCGCGAGGCCACCGGCTGGCTCATCCTGCCCGGTGATTTGCCGCTGATTCAGCCTGCCACATTGCTGGCTGTGGCCCAGGCACTGGCACAGCACCCGGTGGTGCGGCCGGTGTACCAGGGGCAGCGCGGTCACCCGGTCGGCTTTGCCGCCATTTGCGGCGCTGAATTGCTGAATTTAAAGGGAAATCAGGGCGCAGCCCCCGTGGTTAAAGCGCGAGTAGCTATTGATTTAATAGTTGATGACGCTGGCACGGTGACCGATATCGATACCCTGGACGACTTGGCACGGGCAGCCGCTGCGCTGGCGCGGCACGTCCGGCCGGCGTCTACAACAGCTTCAGGTGCGTCGTGCTCTTGACCTCTTCCATCACCGCGTAGGTGCGGGTTTCGCGCACACCGGGCAATTGCCACAGCACGGTGCCGGCAAATTCGCGGTAGGCCGTCATGTCCGCCATGCGGGTTTTCAGCA
>CAZLRQ010000321.1:0-2553 GCA_964562035.1 uncultured Rhodoferax sp.
GCAGAAAGCGCTCGTCTTGGTTAAAGGCAAAGTGGCGCGTGTTGTTGTTGGCGAAGTAAGAGGTGTTGGTGCGGTTGCTGACGATGAAGAGCTGCAAAAAGCTCAGCAGCGTTTTGGTGTAGCCGTTGCCGGGGTCGTTTTTGTAGTCAACGATCTGCTCCATGGCGCGCTTGGGGTTGATGTCCAGCGTTTTCAGCTCGATCTGCACGCATGGCACGCCGTTGATGAGGATGATCACATCAAAACGGTGGTGGCTGTTGTCGGTGTTGATGCGGAGCTGGTTGACCACCTCAAAGGTGTTTTTGCACCAGTCTTTGATGTTGACCAGGGTGTAGTTCAGCGGGGTGCCGTCTTCGCGGGTGAAGGCGTTGATGGAACGCAGGGTGCGGGCGGCGGCAAAAACGTCGGGGGTCACAATTTCATCCAGCAGGCGGGCAAACTCGCCATCGGACAGGTGGACCCGGTTGAGGGCCTCAAATTTTTCCCGGAAGTTGCGCTCCAGTGCGGCGCGGTCCCGAATGTCGGCACGGTATTCGTATTTAAGGCCCTGGAGTTTGCCGATGAAGCCGTACTCAATGTGCTCTTCTCTGACGACGGGGCTCGGCGCGCCGGACGGCTGGGCATAAGTTAATTTTGATGAAGGCATGGGGTCGGTGAAGCGGGCAGACTGGGGGGGGGGGGCGGGCGGGTGACAGAGATAGTCGGCTGGGCACCGCTGGTTCATTCTAGGGGTTAACACAATGGCGGAAGATGGGCTCCCGGATAGCCCAGCCGTCTGGCTGACTAAACTAATCCAGATGCATTCCCCCACCCAGCCGCATTCGTCAGCAGACCTCCTTACCGCGTATTACTGGCGCGGCGATGCCATTCGCAGCCGCTGCGTGAGCCCTGTTGTGCTGTCCGGCCAGGTCGATGTGCCGGCGCCGTCGGCAAGGCTGGCCGCCGACTGGCAGCGGGAGGTGTCGCTGCACTTGAGGCTGGAGCCTGGCGATGTGGAGGCCTTGCCTTTGGCCCGGGCGCGCATGCGCTGGCCGGAGTACCGCCACTGCGTGCAGGCCGTGGCGGACTGGACGCAAAAGCTGGGTTTGGCGGGTGTGCTGGCTTCGTCAGACGTCGCGCTGATGGCCTGCCGTGGCGCACGGTACCACCACGACGGCGCGCAGTACGGCGGCATGGCGTTTTGCAATGTGTTCCTCAGCGAGGACCAGGGCCTGGACTTGCACTTTTCGTCCACCGGGCACCGAATCCCATTGGTCAGAGGCACGGTGGTGATTTTTGATACCGGCCAGCCGCACGCTGTCATTGAGCGCGGCAGCACCGGCTTTGACGCGGCCCACTTTGCCCCGGACCTGGATTGCACCCAGGTGTTTTTGACCTGGGAACTTCCTATTGAAGAGGCCCATGTGGCGCGCGCCCTTGGAATTACTTTTGACAATGACCCCGCCAACGCGCTGCGGCTCAGTGACGAACAGGTTTGGTTCAACGGCGCACCGGCCAGCGTGTGCCCGGCGTCGGGTCGGTGGCTTGAGAGCTTGCCCACAAAGGACGATCTTCCGGTGGTTTGACGTAACGCACACAATCAATAAATTCAAAAACAATAATGGCAAAAGCCCGGGCGAGCTTGGGTGCCTGGACGCCTCAAACACACCATGAATCAACTGCCCGCTGCCTCTGCCACCTTGGCCACTGTCTCGGTAGACGACATGCGTCAGCGCATTCGCCGCAAAAGCCAGCTAAAAGGCCGCCAGGTGGATGAGGCGTCGCGCTCGGAGGTGCGGGCACTGGTCGGCGCGGCGCCGCACCGGCGTGACTTGTTGATTGAACACCTGCACCAGCTCAACGATGCCTACCGTTGCCTGCATGACCGGCATCTGGTGGCGCTGGCCCGCGAGATGAACCTGCCCATGGCCGAGGTGTACGAGGTGGCCACTTTCTATCACCACTTTGAGGTGGTGCGGGGTGACGACAAGGCGCCGGGCCTGACCGTGCGGGTGTGTGAGGGGCTGAGCTGCGAACTGGCGGGGGCACAAGACCTGTTGACGCGGCTACCGGCGCTCTTGGGCGCTGCCGATGTGCGGGTGATTGCGGCGCCCTGTGTGGGGCGCTGTGAGCAGGCGCCCGTGGCGGTGGTGCACCAGTGCCCTGTGCCGCTGGCCACGCCAGAGCGCGTGGTTTTTATGACAAATAAGGCTCTAGCCCTACAACCACTTGCACAGGCAGCTATTGACTTTGTAGCATCTGACCATGTTGAAAAAAGCGTGTCGCCGCGGCCGCACGCCATCACCGTGTCGCCGGGGTACACCGGGCTGGCCACGTACCGCGCCAATGGCGGGTACGCCTTGGCCGCGGCGCTGGCCCAAGGCGAGCACGACGCCGAGCAAATCCTGAAAGCCATGGAGGACTCGGGTCTGCGTGGGTTGGGGGGCGCCGGCTTTCCCGCTGGGCGCAAATGGCGCATCGTGCGCGACCAAGCCGCGCCGCGGCTGATGGCGGTGAACATTGACGAGGGCGAGCCCGGCACCTTCAAGGACCGCACCTACCTGGAGCGCGACC
>CAZLRQ010000322.1:0-2550 GCA_964562035.1 uncultured Rhodoferax sp.
GCCAAGATCAGCACCGAGTCAATGTCTTTGAACACGCGGGCGGCGCTGGCGTCGGCACCATCAAACAGCTCGGGCACGATGCCGTCCACGCCTTCAAGGGTGTCGGCAATGGCGCGGGGCTGCTCGAAGATTTCTTTCTGCATGTAATGGCGGTACGGGCCCAGTTCTGCCGCGCCGCTGTGGGCCTGTACGGTCTTGACCGGGCGCTGCGCTGGCGCGACCGCCTTACCGGCCTTGTCAAACAACCAGTATTTGCCGAGCTGAATGTCAACCAAGTCACCTTCGTCCAGGTAGACGATCTGGTCGGTCACGCCGGCCAGGGCCATGGCGTCGCTGGCCAAAAAGTGCTCTTGCCCGTCTTTGCCCACGCCCAAAATCAGCGGTGAGCCGGCGCGCGCGCCAATCAGACGGTGCGGCTCGTCTTTGCAAAACACGGCAATGGCGTAGGCGCCGTGCAACTGGGGCAAGGCCGCTTTGACGGCCTCGAACAGGTCACCGTCATACAAGCTGTCCACCAGGTGGGCGATGACCTCGGTGTCGGTCTGGCTCAGAAAAATATAACCTTTGGCCTGCAGCGTGGCACGCAGTTCGTCATGGTTTTCAATGATGCCGTTGTGCACCAGGGCAATGCGCCCGGGCCGGCTGGCCGAGTCAGCGCCGGTGCCGTGGCTGAAATGCGGGTGGGCGTTGTGCACGGCGGGCGCGCCGTGTGTGGCCCAGCGCGTGTGGGCAATGCCGGTGCTGCCCTGCAACTGGGTGGTACTGACCTGCTCGGCCAGCTCTGACACGCGAGCGGTGCTGCGAGCGCGCTGTAGGCCGTTGGCGTAAACCGCCACCCCACAAGAGTCATAACCCCGGTATTCCAGCCGGGCCAGGCCCTGAACCAGAATGGGAACGATGTCACGCGTAGAAACTGCACCAACAATGCCACACATAGATAACTCCAAAAATTCGGTGACTCAATGGTAGGAGCAAGATCAAGAAATTATTGAACTTAATTGAACCAGAATCGGATTAATATTTCATTCATTTTTTCAAAAAACGAAATATTTCTTCAGGTAAATAAATTTGGAACAAATCAACATCGACGCCGTTGACTTGCAGTTGCTCCAGCAGTTGCAAACCGATGCCTCACTGAGCAACCAGGCACTGGCCGCACGGGTGCATATTTCGCCCCCCACCTGCCTGCGGCGCGTCAAGCGGCTGTTTGACGCAGGGCTGGTTGAGCGGCAAATTGCCGTGCTGAGTGTGGACCGCCTGAGCGCGGTGGCAGGCTACGGGCTGTGCGCGATTGTGGAAATCACCCTGGACCGGCAAGACCAAGCCGCGCTGGACGCCTTTGAGTCGCGCGTGGCCGATGACGACGCAGTGCAGCAGTGCTACCGCGTCTCACCCGGGCCCGACTTTTGCCTGGTGGTGCACACCGCCCACATGCCCGACTACCTGGCGCTGGCGCAGCGGCTGTTCACGGCAGACGCCAATGTGCGCAACGTCAAGGCGTTTTTCAGCATCAAACGGAGCAAGTTTGGGGCACGGGTGCCGCTGCCAACGGCAGGGTAAAGCTCACTTGGCAACCGCCGTTGACCACGCCGTCAGCCCACACGGTGCCGCCGTGGCGCTCCATAATTTTGCGGGTCAGCGCCAAGCCCATGCCCAGGCCCTCGAATTCTCGGGCGCTGTGCAGGCGCTGAAAAGCGCGAAACAGCTTGGATTTGTAGGCCGGGTTGAAGCCGGCGCCGTTGTCGCCTACGGTCACGGCACAGCGCCCGTCAAGCTGCGGCTGCCACGTCACACTGATGCAGCCTTGCGGCTGGGCGGCTGTGAATTTGCAGGCATTGCCCAGCAGGTGCGTCAGCGCCTCGCGCACCAGCGTGGCGTCGCCGCGCAGCACAGGAAAACCGGGGGCCAGTTGCCACTCCATCACCCGGCCGCGCAAGGCGGGGGTCAGTTCGGCCAGCACCTCGCGCACCAGCGCAGCCATGTCCAGCGGGGTCCACTGCAAGTCCACCGCCGTCAAGCGCGACAAGGCCATGAGCCCGTCAATCTGCCGCCCCATCTGGCGTGCCGCCTGGTTCACCGTATCCAGGTGGGCGCCAATATCGGCGTTCACAGACTCTTCCAGGTCTTCCTGAATGATCTGCACATACGAAGTCACGTGGCGCAGCGAAGCGCGCAAGTCGTGCGACACCGAGTAGGTGAAGTCTTCCAGCTCGGCCCGGGCATGAGCCAACTCGGCCTGCAACTGCGCAAACTGGCTCAGCGCCATCGGCTGCTGCACCGGGGTTGGCAGCTCGCCCGGCTGCGCGGTGTCTTGCCCCGGCGCGTTCATTTGCTGGGGCGCTTCCAGTTCGCGATGCTGACCTGCTTGCCGCGCGCCACGCTCAACGCACCCGGCGGGGTGTCTTTGGTGATGGTGGAGCCACCGCCCACCGTGCCGCCCGCCCCAATGGTGACAGGGGCCACCAGCACGCAGTTGCTGCCAATGTGCACATCAGCTTCAATGGTGGCGCGGTGCTTGAAGGCACCGTCGTAGTTGGCGGTGATGCTGCC
>CAZLRQ010000323.1:0-2543 GCA_964562035.1 uncultured Rhodoferax sp.
AAAAGCGGTATTGCCAGATCAGCTCGAACAGCGTGTGCATGAAGAACCAGGCGTCTTCCACGTCACGCACATCATCGGCGGCGTTCAGCAGTTCGTTCAGCGCCCGCTCGTAACGCTCAAACAATGCGTTGATGAGTTCGTCTTTGGCTGGGTAGTGGTAGTACAGGTTGCCGGGGCTGATGCCCAGCTCGGCAGAAATCAGGGTGGTCGACACATTGGGCTCACCAAAGCGGTTGAACAGCGCCAGCGTGACCTCCAGAATTCGCTCGGCCGTGCGCCGGGGGGCTTTCTTCACCATAAAGGCGGCTCCCGGTGCGCGGCCGAGCGCACCACGTGGCTCAGGTCATCCATGATTTCCTGCAGTTTGGCAATGGCCTGCCCGATCTGGGTTGGCGGCTTCACGGGGGTGGTCAGGTGGCGCTTGGGGTCGTCCAGCGCCTCATGGTGCAGGGTGATGCCGTGGCGCCACAAGATGGACGACAGGCCTGTTTTGCGCGAGCGCAGCATCTGGCGCGTTTGCTGGTACGCGTGCTCGGCCAGGTAGCGGCGCTGGGCGTAACTGAAGGTGTTGGCCAGGTACAGCTCGGGGTCCCGGTGGTCGGGCTCAATCAGGATGATGTCCGTGTTCGGGTAGGTCAGCTCGTATTGTTTGAAGCCCAGCACCAGGCGCGAGTGAATCATGGTGCGAAAGGTCTGGCTTAGCACGGCTGGCAAACCGCCATCCACAAGGCGCGGAATATGGTGCTTCTCGGGCGACAGCCCTTCGCGCATCACCTTGGTGGCTTTGGGGGCCGTCGCGTCAAAGGGCACCAGCGGGTTCAGGCACAGCAGCAGGTCAATGCCCTCGTCCAGGGCCACCGAGGCGTGCATGGTTTTTTTCAGGGCGCCATCCACGTAAAAACTCCCGTCAATCTCTACCGGCGGAAACAGGCCGGGCAGGGCTGAACTGGCTTGTACTGCCTTGGATATCGGCACATGGTCCCAGCCCATGCGGCCAAAGGGCACCGCTTCGCCGCTGTCCAGGTTGGTGGCCACCAGCGTCAACTGGGTGCGCAATGCCCGAAAGTCGTTGGTCCGGTCGCCCCGAGAAAACAGCCTGGCCATTTCGGTGTGAATTTGGTCGTTGGAGAATATCCCGGTGGGCAGCACGGGGCCCAACAATTCCAGCGCGTGAATGATCGATTTTCGGCCGGCCGACACATGCCACAGGGCCGAGCCCAACTGGCCGGGCAGCATCAGCGCCCGCCGCGCGAATTCGCCATAGGCGGGTGACAGCAACCACGACGGATCAAAAGTCTCTTCGGTGTCGTGGTCGTTTTCAATGAAGGTGGCGCACAACTCGCGTGGGCTGATGCCGTTGGCCAATGCCGCCGCTATAAACCCACCCGCCGACACCCCCACGTAATGTTGCAGCCGGGTGAAGTCAATGCCATTGAGCGACTCCTGCAGGGCGCACATGGCACCAATTTCGTAAATGGCCCCCAATGGCCCCCCCCCCGACAGTGCCAGCGCAATTCTGGGTGGGTGGGCAAGTGCGGGCTTCATGGCCTAAAAGTGTAGGGAAAGACCCGGTGAGCGTTGTTGCGATGCAGCAATGTAGAGGCTGCTTCAGCAGGGAAAGACAGGCGCTAGGGCTTGACGACCTTCATTGCGGGCGACGACCCGGCCATCCATGTCGTCCCTGCACGGCTCAAGCTGCCGGCATTGCAACAGTTTGTGTGACAGCCGGAGTTGTTTTGCGGGTGCGTACGCGCTTTGCCGCCGGTTTGGCCGCAGCGCTTTGAGTCACGGCCTGCTTGGCGGTTGCCACCGTCTTGCGTGCCACTTTGGCGGCTTTGTTGGCCGGCGTCTTGGCGGCCGGCTTTGCCGCTGCGTTCGTCGCAGGCTTTGCCCTAGTGCGTGTGGTCGTGCCCTTGGCAGACAACTTCTGCACACTCTTGTTCAGTTCTTCAATGCGCTCAATCAGCGCACTCACGTCTTTGGACGAGGGCACGCCCAGCTTGTTCAAGGCCTTGGCCACGCGTTCTTCAAAAATACTCTCCAGCTTGTCCCATTGGCCTGAGGCTTTGACTGAGATGCCGTTGGCCATGTCTGACATTTTGTGGGTCGCTTCAGAGAGTTTTTCTTCGGCCGCTGACTGCGTCTTGCGCTGCAGGGTCATGCCTTCTTTCACCAGGGCTTCAAACGCCTTGGTGCCCTCGGCCTGGGCCCGGCTAAAGGCGCCCAGGCCCGCCTGCCAAATCTGCTGAGCGGAGTCTTTGACTGAGCCTGACAAGGGTGCGCTGCCCATTTTTTTGGCGTTGATTTTTTGCAATTTTTTGACCATGAGGGCCTCCAGATGACGGTTAAAAACAATTTGCACGGCTCGCCGCCTTACCATGGCAGCCGAGTCGTTCATGCACACACTTTAGGCCGCAGCGCCGTCGCCGTGTAGGGGCAGCGTTCTAATTTTGCGAGTTGGCATGGTCCGCCACCAATGGAGGTTTTTATGCGTTACTTCATCACCGGCGCCACCGGTTTCATTGGCAAGCGGCTGGTCAAAA
>CAZLRQ010000324.1:0-2530 GCA_964562035.1 uncultured Rhodoferax sp.
GCCAAGCTGGAGAACATGTTCACCGACATGGCCGCTGGTGCCGTCAAGATGGTGCCCATCATCATCAAAGCCGACGTGCAAGGTTCGCAAGAAGCACTGGCGCAGTCCCTGCTCAAGTTGTCCACCGACGAGGTCAAAGTGCAATTGGTGTACACCGCGGTCGGTGCCATCAGCGAGTCGGACGTCAATCTGGCGATTGCCTCCAAGGCGGTCATCATTGGCTTCAACACCCGTGCTGACGCGGGTGCGCGCAAGTTGGCCGAGAACAACGGCGTGGACATTCGCTACTACGACATCATTTATGACGCCGTGGATGAGTTGAAACTGGCCATGTCGGGCATGTTGACACCGGACAAGAAAGAGGAGGTCATTGGTACCGCCGAAATCCGTCAGGTGTTCAAGGTCTCCAAGATTGGCTCGATTGCCGGTTGTATGGTCACCGCCGGTATTGCCAAGCGCACCGCGCGTTTGCGTTTGCTGCGCGACAACGTGGTCATCTTCACGGGTGAACTCGACTCGCTCAAGCGCTTCAAGGACGATGCGAAAGAAGTCAAGGAAGGCTTCGAGTGCGGCTTGAACATCAAGAACTACAACGACATCCAACAAGGTGACGTGCTGGAGTTCTTTGAGATTCGCGAAATCGCCCGTACCTTGTGATCGACTTGAGCTAAGCCGTGAAAAAGAAGTCAAGCACCCCCAACCGCAGCTTCAAGGTCGCCGATCAGATCCAGCGCGATCTGACCGAGTTGATTGCGCGTGAGCTGAAAGACCCGCGGGTGGGCATGATCACGATTCAGGCCGTGGAGGTCACGCCTGACTACGCGCACGCCAAGGTGTTCTTCAGCTTGCTCGCTGGGGACCCCAAGGCCTGCACCGAAGGTTTGAACCAGGCAGCCGGCTTTTTGCGGGCGGGACTGTTCAAGCGTTTGCACATTCACACGGTGCCAACGCTGCACTTTTTGTTCGATCAAACGACAGAACGTGCCGCTGACATGAACGCCTTGATAGCGCGTGCCGTGGCGTCCCGAGCCCAAGAGGACTGACACGTATGAATGCGCCACGAGCACGGGTTGCCAGGCGCCCCGTGCACGGGGTGCTGTTGCTTGACAAGCCTTTGGGCTGGTCGAGTAATGATGCGTTACAAAAAGTCAAATGGCTGTTTCGCGCTGAAAAAGCAGGCCACACCGGAACGTTGGACCCGCTTGCCACGGGCGTTCTGCCCCTGTGCTTTGGGGCCGCCACCAAGTTCAGCCAACTCCAACTGGATGCCGACAAAACCTATGAAGCGGTTGCCTTGCTGGGTCAAAAAACCAGCACGGGGGACGCCGAGGGTGATGTGATTGAAACCCGACCGGTCAACGTGACTGAGGACGACGTGCAGCGCGTGGCCTTGCAGTTCACAGGCGCTATTCAGCAAGTACCGCCCATGCACAGTGCCTTGAAGAAAGATGGCAAGGCGCTGTACGAATATGCGCGTGCAGGCATTGAGGTAGAGCGCGTGGCGCGCGATGTCACCATTTATGAGCTAAAAGTGGCTCTAGCCCCCGTCGATACTGCGTCAGTAGCTATCAATATTAGAGTGAAGTGCAGCAAGGGCACTTACATTCGCACGCTGGGCGAAGACATTGGCGAGGCCCTGGGTTGCGGTGCCCACTTGACGGCGCTGCGCCGTGTGGACACGGGCGGCTTCAACGTGGCGCAATGCGTGACGCTGCAAGCCTTGGAGGCCATGACGGAAGACGAGCGTTTGGCTTGCCTGATGCCTGTGGAGTCGTTGTTGCCGCAGCACACCGTTGTCACGTTGGACGCTGAAAATGCAGGGCGTTTCTTGAGCGGCGTGCGCCGCCGGGGAAGTTGGCCTGATGAAGAACAGATCGCTGTTTTTGGCGAGGTGCCGCGTGCCCTGTTGGGTACCGCCCATGTCAAAGCAGGAGAACTGATACCGGGCCGGCTTCTCAGCCCGATTGAGATTGAACAGATTCTGGGAGCCGGAAAACCCGCTTGACGTCCCGTGCGTTGAGCCCCTTGCCTCCAGACCCCTAAAAGTGAACAGATTTAAGAGAAAGTGAACCATGACCATTAAGCAAATCAGAAACATCGCCATCATTGCCCACGTTGACCATGGCAAGACCACCATGGTGGACCAGCTCCTGCGCCAGTCCGGCACCTTTGCCGACCATGAAAAAGTGGTCGACACCGTGATGGACAACAACGCGATTGAAAAAGAGCGGGGCATCACGATTCTGGCCAAAAACTGCGCTGTGAGCTGGGAAGGGACGCACATCAACATCGTTGACACGCCCGGACACGCGGACTTCGGCGGCGAAGTGGAACGTGCCTTGTCCATGGTGGACGGTGTGGTGCTGTTGATTGACGCGCAAGAAGGCCCTATGCCCCAGACCCGTTTCGTGACCAAAAAGGCGCTGGCCTTGGGTCTGAAGCCCATCGTGGTGGTGAACAAGGTGGACAAGCCGGGCGCCAACCCTGACAAAGTCGTCAACGCCGCTTTCGATCTGTTCGACAAACTCGG
>CAZLRQ010000325.1:0-2511 GCA_964562035.1 uncultured Rhodoferax sp.
GAGTCCAGCGTGGGGTAGCGTTGGGGCACGATGGTTTTGGCCAGGGCGGTGAAGGCGTCGACCTTGGCCGTGGGCAGGTAGACGTGGTCCACGGTGGTGCAGATTTGCCCGGCGTTCAAGTACTTGACGAACAGCAGGCGTTCGGCGGCCAGCCTCAGGGGAAAGTCGTCGCACACGATGGCGGGGGACTTGCCACCCAGCTCCAGCGTGACCGGGCACAGGTTGGCCGCTGCTGCTGCCATGACAGCGCGCCCGGTGGTGCCGGAGCCGGTGAACAGCAGGTGGTCGAATTTGAGTTGGGAAAACTCGATGCCGACGCCACCGGTTTCGTCAAAAAAAGCCAGTTTGTCGTTGGGGAAGTAAGCCGGGCTTTTCTCCATCAGCAGTTGTGCCAGATGGCGCGAGTTTTCTGACAGTTTCACCATGGCGCGGTTGCCGGCGGCAAAAGTGGACGTCAGCCCGCTGAAGCACAGGTTGATGGGGAAGTTCCACGGCACGATGGCACCCACCACACCCAGCGGTTGTGGAATAACGCGGTTGCTGGCGCCAAAGAAGTTTTTCAGGTCAACGCTGCGGCGTTGCGGTTTCATCCACTTTTTCAAGTGCTTCAGCGTGTGGTCGATGCCATCCATGACACTGAAGATTTCGGCAAACAGAGTCTCATGGCGCGAGCGGTGGCCGTAGTCGGCGCTGATGGCCGCCGTGATGGCGTCGCGGTGGTCACGCACAAATGACTTGAGTCTGAGCAGGTCGTCACGCCGTTCGCTGAAGCTGGGGCAGGGGTGGGCCAAGTAAGCGGTGCGCTGGCGCTGCAGCGTGTCTTCGAGCGTGCCGCGCAGGGGATGCACGGCCTGTGCTTGTGGCGTGGTCATGAAAGCCTCCTGTGAATCTGTCGCGCGTGTTTCACGTGAAACAACACCACGGCGTTATCCGATGGCGTCATTAAACCGCTTGGCGGCCCACAGCACTTGATCAATCACACCCTGCACGCCCGCGCGGTGGGCCTCGTCTTGTAGCCTGCCTTGCGCATCAAACGCCTGACTGGCGGTGCCCAGGGCAAACTGCTTGGGGCTGACCCAGCATTGCAGGTTCCGCAGCAGCGGGCTCAGGTGACTCAAGGAACGCAAACCACCGAGTGCGCCGGGTGACGCACTGAGCAGGCCCACCACTTTGCCTTCGAATGACCTGCCACCACGGTTCCATACCGCGTCGCCCTTGACGGGGCTGGACGCCCAGTCGATGGTGTTTTTCAGCAGGGCGGTGTAGCTGCCGTTGTACTCGGGCGAACAAATGACCCAGGCCGGGTGCTCAAACAAAATCTGTTTGAGGCGCATCACATCGGGCGGCGTGCCTTGGGCTTCGAGGTCGGCGTTGTACAGCGGAATGTCCAGGCTGGCGAGCTCAAGCAGCGTGACCTCGGCCCCTGCGGCGCGGGCCAAGGCGGCGGCGTTGTGGGCCAGTTGCCGGTTGAAGGAATGTTGGCGCGTGCTGCCCGCAAAGATGAGGAGTTTCATGGTCTGGATTGTGGCCTTGTTGACGCGTCTGAATGGGTGCCCCGGTAAAATCAGGGCCTTTCCCCTGACGCGCGGGGTTTGCGCGTTTTTTGTCTCTGCTGACCTACCGACCCCACACCATGCTTTATCCACAGAATTTTGACGTCATTGTTGTCGGTGGCGGCCACGCCGGGACCGAGGCCGCGCTGGCCGCTGCCCGCATGGGTAGCAAGACGCTGCTGCTCAGTCACAACATTGAAACGCTGGGGCAGATGAGCTGTAACCCGTCGATTGGCGGCATTGGCAAGGGCCACTTGGTGAAAGAGGTGGACGCGCTGGGCGGTGCCATGGCACTGGCCACGGACGAGGGCGGTATCCAGTTCCGCATTCTCAATTCCAGCAAAGGCCCCGCCGTGCGGGCCACGCGTGCGCAGGCTGACCGGGTTCTTTACAAGGCGGCCATCCGGCGCATGCTGGAGAACCAGCCCAACCTGTGGTTGTTTCAGCAAGCGGTGGATGACCTGATGGTGGAGGGTGACCGCGTGGTGGGCGCGGTAACGCAAGTGGGCATCCGGTTTCGGGCCAAGACGGTGGTACTGACGGCCGGCACGTTTCTGGACGGCAAGATTCATGTGGGCTTGAACAACTACGCCGCAGGCCGCGCGGGTGACCCGCCGGCGGTCAGCCTGTCGGCCCGGTTGAAAGAACTCAAGCTGCCGCAGGGCCGGCTGAAAACCGGCACGCCGCCGCGCATTGACGGGCGTTCGATTGACTTCAGCAAGTGCCTGGCCCAGCCCGGCGACGGCATGCCCGGTGGCATGAGCCCGGTCATGCCGGTGTTCAGTTTCATGGGGCGCGCTGACCAGCACCCGGCGCAAATGCCGTGCTGGATCACCCACACCAACGAGCGCACGCATGACATCATTCGCAGCGGGTTTGACCGCAGCCCCATGTTCACCGGCAAGATTGAAGGCGTGGGCCCACGCTACTGCCCGAGCGTGGAAGACAAGATCAACCG
>CAZLRQ010000326.1:0-2505 GCA_964562035.1 uncultured Rhodoferax sp.
ACCGCCCGCTTTGTGCTGCAACCCGGTCGCTTTGATGTGGTGGCCGCGACCAACCTGTTTGGCGACATTTTGTCGGACTTGGGGCCGGCGACCACGGGTACGATCGGTCTGGCGCCTTCAGCCAACCTCAACCCGCAGCGGCTCTTTCCGTCGCTGTTTGAACCGGTGCACGGCTCGGCACCCGACATTTACGGCAAAAACATTGCCAACCCGGTGGCCATGGTGTGGTCTGGCGCGCTGATGCTCGATTTTCTGGGTCACAGCGAGGGTCTGTTCCGACAGGCCCATGATGCGATCGTCCAGGCCATTGAAACCGTGCTCAAACAGGGCCCGCGCACGCCCGACTTGGGGGGTGACGCTTCCACCACGACCATGGGCGAAGCGCTGGCCGCGCTGATTGAAAACAGCTGAGTACCGGAGACTTCAACGACGCCGGGTGAGCCCGAGCCCGCCAGTGAGCGGTGGCTACCAGGTGTTGCGCAAAGTCCGCAGCGCGGTAAAAACCGCTTGAGGGTCTGGTGCAACGGGTAGCTCTGGAAAGCTTTCGCGCAATTTTTCAATGAGGCTGGCCTGGTTCAACCGGAAGAAGGTGTTGTGTTCTTTTTCCTGCTGCAGCGTGGTGACCACCGATGTGGCTGGGTCGTGCCCGGCCACGGTGGCCAATAGCGCGTGGGCGGCGGCGTTGTCGGGCTCGCGCGACAGGGTGAACTTCAGGTTGGTCTCAATGTAGTCATGGCCTGGGTACAGCCGCGTGTTGCCAGGCAAGCGGTCTAACTGCTCGGCAAAGGTGGCGTACAAAGCCGCGGTGTCACCGCCATTGTGGGTGTTGCCGGCACCCGCGTTAAACAGCGTGTCGCCTGAAAACAAGGCGGGCTGGTCGGTATGCGCCAGCAGGCAGATGTGGCACATCGTGTGGCCTGGGGTGTCCAGGCACTCCAGCTCCACGGTTTTACCCACCTTGATGACGTCACCCGCTTTCACGCCGCGGTCCACGCCGCTGATGCGCCCGCCCGCCTTGTGGTGGGCAATCACCTTGGCGCCTGTGGCCGCCACCACGGCTGCGTTACCGCCGGTGTGGTCGCTGTGCTCGTGGGTGTTGAGCAACTGGGTGATCTGCCAGCCGCGCACTTTGGCCAGATGCAGGCATTTCTCTGCGTCCAGCGGGTCGATGGCCAGCGCCTCGCCCGTCTCGGGGCAGGCCACCAGGTAATTGAAATTGCGGTAGGCGTTACCGGTCCAAATGCGTTCAACAATCATGGTTTGTCCTCTCCGGCCTCACCGAACATCACGTTGATGCGGGCCACGTATTTTGGAATAGTGCCAGTGACGCGGCAGCCCTCGTGGACCACCGAGTCCAGGCCGAAGCCGTGGCGGAAAAACAGCGCCGAGCCTTTGACGGGTGACACATCCACCCAACGCCCATCGCGGCTGAAGAGTCGGGTGCTGCCGCCCTGTACGCCATCGGCGGGGCCGTTCAGGTACAGCAGCATGGTCAGCCCCGAGCGCACTTGAGGCTCCCACTCGACCATGGTGGTGCGGTCGGCACTCAGGCTGTAACCGGGCCACTGCCCGTCGGTATGGCGGTTGAAGACGTCGTTGGCGTCATAGCGGTACATATTGAGCCGCTGGCTGAAACACGGGTACAAGGGCTCACCGGCCAGACTGGCGGGCAGCAAATGGGCAATGCGCTGGAACATCGGGTCCATCAAGGCCGCATCAGCCACCCAGTGCACCGACTTGTTCATGCGCATACCGGGCGGGGTGGCAATGCCGGGGGCTTCGTCGCGGTAGCCAAAGCGCTCCGAGGCTTCCACGATGGCATGGGCTTCATCGGCGGTGACCACATCGGCAATCACAAACGCCAGCCGGTCGCCCAGCGCGATGTCGTGGCGCGTGGGTTGCAAAGCCGGCTGCGGCAACAAGGCCAAAGCAGGTGCCGGGCTGTCAAACGCGTGGATGGGGGTCATGGGCACCACACCGCCCATCGGCAAAGAGCCGGGCAAATGCGCCACGGGGTGGTGACCGGGCCAGGCGCGGTTGAAGGCGGCCGTCATCACAAGCTCAGTGGCAACAGATTCACATCAATTACCACTGGCCAACGTTGGGCATGGACTTCCAGGGCTCAGCCGGTGGCAATGACTCACCGCGCTGCAGCAGTTCAATGGAGATGTTGTCCGGCGAACGCACAAAGGCCATGTGGCCGTCACGTGGCGGGCGTTGAATGATCACGCCATGGGCTTGCAGACGCTCGCACAACGCGTAAATGTCGTCTACGGCATAAGCCAGGTGACCAAAGTTGCGGCCGCCGGTGTAGGTTTCGGGGTCCCAGTTGTAGGTGAGTTCAACTTGGGCCGTGCTGTCGCCCGGTGCAGCCAGGAAAGCGAGGGTGAAGCGCCCGGCTGGCACTTCGCGCACGTTCAGCACTTCAAGCCCCAGGGCGTCGCGGTAAAAGCGCAAGGAGGCTTCGAGGTCGGTCACCCGGACCATGGTGTGTAGGTATTTCAT